>CAZYHE010000028.1:4035-16483 GCA_964647225.1 uncultured Anaerolineales bacterium | reverse complement strand
GAGGCCGCGCTCGAAAAGTTCCATCGCAAAAGAGAGTGTGAAGCCGAGCGAGGTCGGGTCGAGGCCGAGCTGGTTGCAGCGGTTGTTGGCCCGCAGCACCAGGTCGAGTTCGCCCACGCCGATGTTCGGCCCCAGCGCGCCGGTGACCTCTTGATGGATGCCGCTGGCGCGCGGGTCGAGATCGGCGCCCGCGTTCGGGTGGATCGCCTTGATGCAGCCGTTTGGACAGCCGGGGCAGCCCAGTTCACGGATCGGATGCGCCAGGAAGTTTTCCTCCCGGAAGGCCGCCAGCCCGCCAAAGGCGGACTCCCGGTAGTTGTGTACGTCGAGCGCCGCATCCAGGCCGTGCAGGTAGATCCAACAACTGAAGCCGGGCGGGTCGTGCTGCCACTTGCTCAGGTCGTTGTCCAACATGCGCCGGCCGAAGTCGGCGGTCAGGCGCGCCAGCGCCGGAGGATCGGACACGGCCGGATGCGAGCCATCGCGCAACACGACCGCCTTCAACTGCTTCGACCCCATCACCGCGCCCATGCCCATGCGCGACGCCTGGTAGGCGCGATCGGTCACGATGGAGGCGAAGCGCACCCCCTTCTCGCCCGCCGGCCCGATCGCGGCCACATGGATGCCGGCGCCCAGGCGCGCCTCCAGCGCGTCGGCCGCCGGCCCGACCTCCAGCCCCCACAGGTCGCTCGCATCCTGGAAGGCGACGCGGCCCGCCTCGATGACCACAGCCACCGGCTGCGCGGCCCGGCCCGTGAAGACCACCACGTCGGCGCCGCACCCCTTGAGCGCGATGCCCCACGGCCCCTCGGTGCGCGTCTCGCCGATCCCGCCGGTGAGCGGGCTTTTGGCCGCGGTGGTGAAGCGCGCCAGCCCGGCTGCGGGATGTCCGGCCACCACGCTGGACGCGAAGATCAGCAGGTTCTCCGGGCCGAGCGGATCAATGCCGGCGGGCGTCTTTTCGAGGAGCAAGCGCGTGGCAACCAGGCCGCCGCCCGCGTATCTGCGCCAAAAAAGTTCATCCCGTTCTTCGAGCGCGCAAGTGCGCTGCGAGAGGTCAATCCAGAGGATCTTGCCGGTGTAGCCGAAGGGCCGATGCATGAAGTCACCTCGTCTTAATGTGATCCGCGCAAGGTGTGGAAAGTATTGCGTATTGCGTGTTGCGTATCATGTCCTGAGCGGCGTCGAAGGAATTGAAACGCACCGCACGTCGTTGCGATACTATCATAGGAGCGCGTATCGGAGAAATCTCGTCCTGCTGTGCTCCGGTGCATCCAGACCGTCGCACGATGATGTCAGTTGAGACATCAGATATTTTCCTGCGTCTGCCGGGTTGCGTTCTAGCCGAATAAGTGCTAGTATCAGAGCCGCAAACGGCGGTCTTGATACATCTAGCTCGACTCTGGGGGATTTCTGTGGCTGAATCTGGCTCTGATTTTACGTCCAAGGAACGGATCTATAAAGAGATCCGGCGCAGCATCATCACGGGGCATCTCGAACCCGATGCGCGGCTGGATGTCCAGGAGTTGGCCGAGCGCTACGGCAGCAGCGTGACCCCGGTGCGCGACGCCCTCCACATGCTGGGCCAGGAGGGCCTGGTCACGATCAAGCCGCGGTCGGGGTATTTTGTCGCCTACATGACCCTCAAGCAACTGCGCGATATGCTGGAAATCCGGGAGATCCTGGAGGTGGCGGCTGTGGAGCGGGCCGCGGCGCGCATTGACGAGCGCCAGTTGGCGCAGTTGCGCGAGGTACATGCCGGTTACACGGGCGACGACGACGAATCATACGACCGCTACACCGACGAAAACCGGCGTTTCCATCGGCTGGTGGCCGAGGCGTCGGGCAACGAGGAGTTGGCGGCGATGCTGACCCAGGTGCATGATCGCCTGGCGCGTTTCATGGTGATGCGCCGCGGGGGGAAGTCGCAGCCGAACACCCATGCGCGCATCGTGGATGCCTTGCGCGGCCACGATCTCGCGGGCGCGCGCCAGGCGATGCTCGATGAGATCAAAGAGACGCGCGACGCGCTGCTGGATCAGGTGGTGACGCGGGAGGGCAAGAACTGGCGGATTTCGTGAGGGCGCACGGACGTGCGCTCTCACGCCTCCCGGATGTCCACCACTTCCTGTCCTTCCACCCCCCTGAGCACCGCCAGCAACTGCGCGGGCGTCACCCCCTCGATCTTGATCACGGCGTCCCAGCGTTCCGGGTTTCGGGCGACCACGCTCCCGCCCAGCGCCCGGATGCCCCAACCCTGGGCCGCGATGGCGGCGACCAACTTCGCTAATTCCCCCGGCTTGTCGTTCGCCATCCGCACGGTGGCGCGCACCCCGCGGCTGCGCGTCGCCATCATCTCCATCAATTGCGCCATCAGATCGGTCTCGGTGATGATGCCGACGACGACGCTCGGCTCGCCGTCCAGCACCGGCAGGCAGCCGATTCGTTTCTCCACCATGATGCGCGCTGCCTCCTCGATGGTGATGTCCGGGCCGACGGTGGTGACATCTTTGGCCTTGATCATCACATCTTTGAGGGTCAGGCGCGACAGGTAGCCGGCGATCTCCCACATGTTCAGGCTGCCCAATTTGCCGGGGTCCACCAGCAACGTCTGGCGGGTCACCAGGCCGAGCAGGCGTTTGCCGTCGCCGACGACGGGCAGGCGGCGGATGTTGGCCTCGACCATGTAGCGTTGAGCTTCGACCGCCGACATTTGCGGGTCGGCCAGCAGCGGATGCCGGGTCATGTAGTCTCTAACGAGCATGGGGGGTCTCCTTCACGGTGATCACTGAGGGCCGCGCGGCCAACTCCGTGATCGGGATGTGGCAGAAGATTTGCTGACCGGTGGCAGCGGTCTGCCACGGCGGCGTTTGGGTCTCGCACAGCGCGCCCAGTTTACGGGGGCAGCGGGTGTGGAATCGGCAGCCGCTCGGCGGGTTCAGGGCGCTCGGCACCGAGCCGCTGAGGCGGATGTGCGACTGCTCGACGCGCGGGTCGGGGATGGGCACGGCCGAGAGCAGCGCCTCGGTGTAGGGGTGATAGGGCGGCGCGTAGATCGCCTCGGCCGGCCCGCTCTCGACCACCTGGCCCAGGTACATGACCGCGATCGTGTCGCAGAAAAAGCGCACCACGCTCAGATCGTGGGCGATGAAGACCAGGGTCGTGCCCATCTGGTGCTGGATGTCGAGCAGCAGGTTGAGCACCGCGGCCTGCACCGAGACATCCAGCGCGGACACCGGCTCGTCGCACAGCACCAGCTCGGGCCGGCCCGCGATGGCGCGCGCGATGCCCACGCGCTGCTTCTCGCCGCCGCTGAGCTGGCGCGGCAGCCGGTCGTAGTAGCGCTCGCCCAGCTTCATCATGTCGAGCAGCCGGATGACCTCGTCGCGCACCTGTTTGCCGGGCACGGTCTTGAAGCGCCGCAGCGAGCGGCCGATCTGCGTGCCGACGTTGAATGATGGGTTCAGGGTCGAGTCCGGGTTCTGGAAGACCATTTGCAGGTTCTTGATGATCGCCAGGTCGCGTTTTGCCACCGGCGCCGCAATGTCCAGCCCCATGAACTCGAAGCGGCCGCCGGTCGGCGCCTCCAGGCCGATGATCGTCTTCACCAGCGTGCTCTTGCCGCAGCCTGATTCGCCGACGATGCCGAGGGTCTGGCCGCGCTGCGCCGCCAGGCTGACATCATCCACCGCCTTGACGAACTGTTTGCCGCCCAGGAAGGTCTTGGTGGGCGCGGCGTAGTAGGTCCG
Organism: uncultured Anaerolineales bacterium; assembly: GCA_964647225.1. Lineage (GTDB taxonomy): Bacteria > Chloroflexota > Anaerolineae > CG2-30-64-16 > CG2-30-64-16 > CAZYHE01. The sequence goes on along the minus strand of CAZYHE010000028.1, from coordinate 12,734 downwards.
GGCATGTTCGATGCTGAGGATCGGCTTTTCGGCGGGGCTGGCGGCGGCCGGCACGGCGCGCGCCGGTGCAAGGTCGGGCGGCGGCTGCCACGGCGTCTGGGCGAGTTCTTCCGCAAAGAGGCATTTGGCCCAATGGCCGGGCTTCACCTCGCGCAGGGCCGGCCGCCCGCGGGCGCAATCGGGGCGGGCGAACGCGCAGCGCGGCTCGAAGATGCAGCCCGGCGGCAGCGCTTTGGGCGACGGCACCCGGCCGGGGATCGGGTAGAGGGTGCTGCTGGCTTTGTCTTGCCCCAGCCGCGGCACGCACCGCATCAAGCCCTGGGTGTAGGGATGATAGGGCTGGAGGAAGACATCCGCGACGGTCGCGCGTTCGACCATCTCGCCGGCATACATCACGGCCACCCGGTCGGCCACGCGCGCCACGACGCCCAGGTTGTGGCTGATGTAGAGGATCGCGGTGTCGAAATCGCGTTGCAGGTCGGCGATCAGATCCAGGACGGCCGCCTCGACGGTCACATCCAGCGCGGTGGTCGGCTCATCCATGATCAGGAGCGCGGGGTCGTTCAGCAAGGCCATGGCGATGACGACGCGCTGCTGTTGCCCGCCGGAAATTTGATGCGGGAAGCGCTTCATCACGTTGGCGGGGTCGGGCATGTAGACCCGCGCCAACATTTGGATGCATTTCGCTTCCGCGGCCTTCTTGTCCATGCCGCGATGCACGATCAGCACCTCGGCCATCTGGTCGCCCAGGCGCATCGCGGGGTTGAGCGCCTGCATCGGGTCCTGGTACACCATCGCGATGCGGTCGCCGCGGATTTTGCGCAGGTCGCGGTCGGGCTTGCCGACTAAGTTCTGGCCCTGGAAGAGGATTTCGCCGCCGGCGATCTTGCCGTTGCGACCCAGGAAATTCACGATGCCGAAGGCGATGGTGCTCTTGCCGCAGCCCGATTCGCCGACGATGCCGAGCGTTTCGGCGCGCTGGATGTCGAAGCCGACCCCGCGCACCGCCGGCACGTCGCCCTGGCGCGTTTCATAGGAGATCGCCAGATCGCGGACGTCGAGGATGGGGACGTGTGGGCGATGGGTTGGTATCATGGTTTGTCTTCCTTTGGGGCGGGGGACTGGGGATTGGGGACTAGGAGACTTCTCCTAGTCCCCAGTCCCCAATCCCTAGTCCCTACTGGTACCGTGTTGACTCTTCCCGCAAGCCGTCCGCAAACAGATTCAGACCGATCACCAGGCTCGAGATCGCCAGCGCGGGCCACAGGACGCCGAGCGGGTTCGTCCAGATGTAGCGCCGCGCTTCGTTGATCATGCCGCCCCAGTCGGGCGTCGGCGCGGGCAGGCCCAGGCCCAGGAAGCCCAGCGTGCCGATGGCGAAGATGGCGTAGCCCACGCGCAGCATCGAGTCAATGATCAGCGGGCCGCGGGCGTTGGGCAGGATCTCGACGAACATGATGTAGAATGGGTTCTCGCCGCGCGTCTCCGCGGCGCGGATGTAGTCGCGCGTGCGGATGTCGAGCGCCAGGCTGCGCACCAGGCGCGCCACGCCCGGCGCGCCCACAAAGGTGATCGCGATCACGACGTTCAACGCCGAAGGCCCGATCGCTGAGATGATGATCAGATAGAGCAGGATCGTCGGGAAGGCCATGATCGCGTCGAGGATGCGCATCACCACTTCGTCAATCAGCCCGCCGAAGTAGCCGCCGATCAATCCCAGGAACGTGCCGACCAGGACGGAAGCCAGGACAGAGATCGGCGCCAGGAGCAGGATGGTACGCGCGCCGAACATCAGGCGCGCCAGCACATCGCGGCCCAGCTTGTCGGTGCCGAGCAGATGCGCCTGCGACGGCCCCTGGTTGATCGCCTTCGAGTCCTGCGCCAGCGGGTCATGCGGCGCGATGAGGGGCGCGCAGATGGCGACCACCACCCAGAAAACGACGATGGTCAGCCCGATCATCGCGACCCGCGAGCGGGTGATGATCGAAACACTCTCCCATGTGCGGCGCCACGTCCCCCCGCGCCGCCCCGCCTCTTGCGCTATCATAGTTGTCATTGAGCTGCCCCCTGCGGCAAATCGGCAAATCGCAAATCAGCAAATCGCAAATCAGGCACTACGCACTACGCACTACGCAACACGCCTCACGTATACCTGATCCGCGGGTTCAAGAACGTATACAAAATATCGGCGATCCACTGGGTGCTGACGGCCAGGGCCACCATGAAGAGGGCGCCGGCTTCGATGGCGTTGATGTCTTTGAAGAGCGCCGAATCGAGCAGGTACATGCCGAGGCCCGGATAGCCGAAGACCGATTCGACGACGACGATGCCGCCGATGAGCCAGTTGACGTGGAGCATGATCACCGTGATCGGGGCCATCAGCGCGTTGCGGATGGCGTGGTTGAAGACGATGCGCCAATACGGCAGGCCCTTGAGGTGCGCGGTGCGGATGTAGGGCGCGTTCATCACCTCGATCATGCTGGCGCGCGTCATGCGCGCCACGTAGCCCAACTCGGACATCGTCAACGTGAGCACCGGCAAGATCAGCAGCTTGAGGTCCTGGTAGGGCGCGATGTCGCTTTTGTAGACGGCCGCGCCGGGCAGGAGTTGGAGCCAGAAGGCGAACACCAGGATCAGGAAGACGCCCATCGCAAATTCGGGGATCGAGGTCGTCAGCAGGCTCAAAAAGGAGATGATGCGGTCGGCCGGGCGACCTTCCTGCAGCCCCGCCAGCAGGCCCAGCATCAGGGCCACCGGTATGATGATGACAAATGCCAGGCCGGCCAGGACGAGGGAGTTGCTGATGCGGCGGATCAGCGTCGGCCACACCGGTTTGTTGGTGCGCTGCGAGATGCCCGGATCGCCCCGCAGCAGGCCCCGGCGCAGCGGGATGTATTTTTCGCCGCTCGATTCCGACATCGCGCGGCCGGCCGAAGCGGCGCCGGTCCCGCGCTCCGTGCCCGCCCGGCGCCACATGACGATGTGATTGGCGGTGTCCACGCCCCAAAAGATCTCATCGCCCTGCGCGTCGGTCTGCCACGCGTCGAATGGGATTTCCTCGCGCTTGCCGTCTGGGGTGACGCGGGTCGCCACGAGGGTGCCTTGTTTCATGCGATATTGTTTGAGCGCGCCATCGGGTTCGCGCAGCCACCAGGCGGGGTCATCGTTGGGGTTGGCCCGCGCCAGAACGAGGGGCTGGCCCACGAGCGAGCCGACCCGCCAGTCGTTGCCGATGAGCCAATCCACGTAGCGCACGTAGAGCGGCTGATTCAGCCCCATCTGCTCGCGCGCGAGTTGGATCTGCTCTTGCGTGGCGAACTGGCCCAAGATGTGCCGCGCCACATCGCCCGGCGCCACCTCAGAGATGGCGAAGATGGCGAGCGAGACCAGCAGCATGGTCAGGACCGTGAAGCCGAGGCGACGGAGGATGTAGCGGGCCATGGGCTGCTCCTGTTTTGGGGTGGGGGCGGGTTTCTCTGCGCCAACGAGGATCTCGCTGGCGCAGAGAAGTATCATGTGCGGCAGGTCCGCGCCGATGCGGTAAACCCGCCCCTACACCGGGCGCGATCAGGCGGCCGGATCGTACCAGACTTCGTTGAAGATATCATAGGTCGAAGGATGGCAGAAGACACCCTTGAACTTCTTGTTGTTGATGTGCCACAGGCTGGCCCAGAACGCCAGGCCGATCGAGCCGCGCGTCATCTGGATGTCTTCGATCTTGCAGAAGAGCTCCTTGCGCTTGGCGACATCGAGCGTGTTTTCGGCCTGCTTGAGCAGATCGCTGAATTCCTTGTCCACCCAGTGCGATTCGTTCCACGCGGCCGGTTTGCCCTCGGCGTCGGCCGTGTAGCCGAGCGACATGACCATCGTGCCCAGCGGCCGGTGCGCCCAGATGGTGATGCCCAACGGCACCTCGGTCCACACATCCCAGTATTGCGCTTCAGGGACGATCTTGAGGGCGATGTTGAAACCGCCGGCGGCGGCGCTTTCTTTCAGCGCCTGCGCGATGGCCGGTTCAGCGCGTGCTTCCATCGTCGTCAACTCGACATCCAGGCCGTTCGGGAAGCCCGCTTCGGCCAGCAGTTTCTTGGCGCCGGCCGGATCGTACTTCGGGATGTCCTTCTTGCAGTATTCCGGGTGTACCGGCGCCACGTGGGTGTCGTGCCCCAGCGTGCCTTCGCCGAAGTACGCCAGGTCGAGCATCTTCTGGCGGTCCAGGCACATCTTGAGCGCCTGGCGCACCTTGTTGTCGCTCCACGGCTTCACGTCGGAGCGCATGCGGATGACCCAGGTCTGGCCGGTGGTCGTGGTCGTCACGTTGACGTTGGGCAGCCCCTTGAGCGCCTGCCACACTTCGGGCGAGGGGTTGAAGACATCATCCACCTGGCCGCCGCGCATCGCCGCGATGCGGGCCGCGGCGTCCTGGCCCAGATCGAGGTAGACCAGTTTGTCGAGGTAGGGCAGCGGTTTGCCGTCCGCGCCGTTCTTCCAGTAATCGGTGCGCGCTTTGTACTCGGCGCGCTCGGTGGGCACGTACTTCTCCATGACGAAGGGGCCGGTGCCGACGGGCTGCTTGGTGATGTCTCCCTCGAACGTCTTGGGCACGATCATCGCGGGGTAGTGGAACATGTGCTCCGGCACGCCGATCTGCCCCGACTCGAGGTTCAGCTTGACGGTGTAGTCGTCCACCTTCTCGATGCCGGTCGCCTTCAGGTAGCTCATCAGGCCAAGCATCGAGGAGCCGACCGCCTTGTCGAGCCACTGCTTGAAGTTGAACACCACGTCGTCGGCGGTGAAGGCCTGGCCGTTGTTGAATTTGATGCCCTTGCGGACGGAGAGGGTCCAGGTCTTGAGGTCGTCGCTGGCCTGCCACTTTTCCAGCAGCCACGGGACGGTGATGTTGTCCGGGCCGGTGTAGGTGAGGTATTCGCAGACCTGGCGCCACTGGTTCACGCCTTCGATCCAGGAGAGGCGCGCCGGGTGGTCAATCCGTTGGACGCGGGAGGCGATCGTCATGACGCCGCCGCGTTTGATCGCGCCGGCGGCCGCGGCAGGCGCCGCGGTAGGCTTTGCGGCCTCGGTTGGCTTGGGGGCGGCGGTCGGCTCAGCCGCTTTGGCGGGCGCGGCCGTAGGCGGTGGCGCAGCGGGCGCGGGCGCGGCGGGCGGTTGCGCGCAAGCGGCCAGCGTGGTGGCGCTGCCCAGCGAGACGCCGAGCAGTGTGACATAGCGCAGGAATTCGCGCCGGCTGATATCGCCCTTGCGTAACGACTCCTGCAGCTCGGGGACGTACGGGTGTACGCCGTCGGTGGCTTTCTTGCGGATGATCTCCATGGGTGATGCGCTCCTTTTGATCGTGCGATCTGCTGAGGAATTCGACGGACTTCTCCTCGTTGAACCGGCCGGGGTTGATCCTGATCGCTGCTGTGCCTCCTCCCTGCCCGCGTGCCGGGCGTTCTACCGTGGGTCAACTCTATTATACCCGCAAGTGGCGAAGAATGCACCTTGCAAACGGGCCATGGGTGTGTTTCGCGTTGGGGGCAGTCATTGCGAGGAGCGTCGTTTGCGGTTGCGAGGCACGAAGCAAAGCAATCCCCGGCTTGGGGGAGATTGCTTCGCTCCGTCCGGCGATCCTTCGACGCCGTTGCACTCCGCTCAGGACGCCGGACTCCGCTCGCAATGACAGCGCGCCCCAGAACTGATAGGTGATTCGACGGTGCAACGAGAGTATAGCACATAATGTATTAGAATGCAAGAACTGAAATACTTAGATCAGGTATTGATAGTGTCATTTTGGGAGCTAATACGACAGAGGTTGACATCTAATGGATTAGCGATATAATGGCTCCAATACCCGCGAGTGTGGAGGATGAGAATGATCGCAACGCATGGCACGAGCATGATGAGCGCGCACTATGCCCGCATGGGCCTTCAGGAATGCGAGAAGATCCACGCGGCAACGCTGGAGGTCCTGGCGCGCACCGGTGTGGATGTCCACGACGAAGAAGCGCGGAAGATCCTGGTGGCGGGCGGCGCGCGGGCCGATGGCGTCCGCGTGCGGATTCCGGCCCACATGGTGGCGCGTGCCCTGGCGACTGCGCCCAACACGATCACCCTCTACGACCGGGAGGGCCGGGTCGCGATGCGCGCCGGGAGCTACAACACCCATTTCGGCGGCGGCTCCGACTGCCTGAACATCCTGGATCACCGCACGGGCCAGCGACGCAGGCCGGCGCTGCGCGACTGCATCGAGGCGGCGACGATAATGGACGCGCTGCCCGAGTTGGACTTCGTGATGTCCCTCTTCCTGCCCCATGACGTGGATCAGCGCATCTACGACCGTTACCAGATGCAGGTGATGCTGAATCACACGACCAAGCCGATCGTCTTCGTCTCGCCTGACTTCGAGGGGTGTGTGGCGGCGGTCGAGATGTGCGAAGTGGTGGCCGGCGGCGCCGAAGCGTTCCAGCGCAAACCCTTCGCCACCTGTTACATCAACGTCACGTCCGGGCTGATCGCCAACGCCGAAGCGCTGCAAAAGTGCATCTATCTGGCGCGCAAAGGGCTGCCGCAGCTCTACATCCCGCTCAATGCCGGCGGCGTCAACTCGCCCGTGACGACGGCCGGCTGCATGGCCTCGATGAACGCCGGCATCCTGCTGGGCGTCGTCCTGTCGCAGCTCGTCCGCCTGGGCGCGCCGGTCGCCGTGCCTGGCTGGAACGGCGGCCCCTACAACCTCAAGACGATGGTGGGCAACTATGTGCTGGCCGACGAGCAGGGCGTGCCGACGAGCATGGGCAAGTTCTACGATCTGCCGGTCTTCGGGCTGGGCGGCTCCACCGACTCGAAGGCGCTCGACCATCAGTGCGGCATGGAGGCGACGATCAGTCTGATGACCGCGCTGCTGCATGGCGCCAACATCGTCCACGATGTGGGCTTCATGGACGCGGGGCTGCAAGGCTCGCTGCAGCTCCAGGTGATGTGCAACGACACCATCGGCTTCCTGCGGGCGGCGACGCGCGGCGTGGTGGTGGATGACGAGACGCTGGCGCTCGACGTGATTGACGAACTGGGGCCGACCGGCAGCTTCCTGAGCCACGACCACACCATCCGCCACTACCGTGAGCCGTTTTACTCCAAGCTGGCGGACAAAGGCGGCTATTCCCAGTGGGTGGATAAAGGCGCCACGACGATGGAGCAGCGCGCGGCGGTGATGGTGGACAAGATCCTGGCGACGCACCAGCCCAAGCCGTTGCCCGCCGAGGTTCAGGCCGGCATCCAAGCAATTGTGGACCGTGAGCAGCGCTGGATCAACGGGCGGTGAGCCGTGCCGCACGCCGCCAGCGGTTGAAACCGCCGGCTGATGCAGGTGCAAACCGGCTGCAAGCCGGTTGCGCGCGGCCAGTCGGTCTCGACCGACTTCCACCTGTCTGAGCCGTGGGTTTCAACCCACGGCGGGCATGGCCGCGGCGATGGCTGGATTATCTCAAAAACATCCATCATCAGAGGAACCCATGAGCACCGAACAGCTCTTCTTCATGCGCGAACCCTGGCGCTTCGACCCGGCCTATCGGCGGCCCGCCCAGCCGGGCGATGGCCTGGGGTTCGACACCAAGTCCCTGCACGCCGGCTTCCGGCCCCTGGTCGGCACAGGGGGCTTCGACACCTTCACCGCGCCGATCATGCCCTCGATGACCTTCCCCTACGAGCGCTTCGACAAGATCCCCTACCCGGTCTATGGCCGCACCAAGACCCCCACCGCGGCCGTGCTGGAGGCGCGTCTGGCCGCGCTGGAAGGCGGCGAGGCGTGCGTCACCGCCGGGTCCGGCTCGCAGGCCCTTTTCAACTTGATCTTCACCATCGCGCGGCCCGGCGACAATATCGTCACCTCGCTGAACATCTTCGGCGAGGGCTACAAGCAGGCGGCCAGCATCTTCCCGGAGCGTTGCGGCGTGCAGTTCCGCTTCGTGCAGGATCCCGCCGACCTGCGCAGTTGGGACGCGCAGATAGACGGCCGCACGAAGCTGGTGTGGGTGGAGACGCCGAGCAACCCCTGCCTTTTCGTCAGCGACATCCGCGGGGTGGCCGATGTGGCGCACAGCCGGGGCGTGCCGCTGCTCGTGGATAACACCACCGCCACCGCCGCGCTCCAGCAGCCGATGGCGCTCGGCGCGGACATCGTCCTGCTCTCCATCACCAAGTTCCTGGCCGGCAACGCCACGGTGCTGGGCGGGGCCATCGTCGGGCCGGAGGCGCTGACCGAGGACATCCGCTGGAACACCACCGAGTTCGTCGGCGCGATCATGCAGCCGTTCGACTCGTGGCTGACGCTGCAATATCTGGAGACGCTGCCGCTGCGCATGATGCGGCACAGCAGCAATGCGCAGGCCGTCGCCGAGTTCCTGGCCGGCCATCCGCAAGTCAAACACGTCAACTATTCCGGGCTGCCCAGCCATCCGCAGCACGCCCTGGCCTGCCGCCAGATGCAGGCGCACGGCGGGCTGCTCTCGTTCGTCGTCCCCGGCGGCATTCCGGCGGCGGCGACCGTGATGGACAGCTTTGAGCTAGTCATCCACGCCGTCACCTTCGGCACCAGCCGGACAATCTGCATGCACCCGCGCACGATCACCCACGAGCACATGACCCAGGCCGAGCGGGACGCCGCGGGCATTGACGATGGGCTGATCCGCCTGAGCGTGGGG
>CAZYHE010000028.1:0-3935 GCA_964647225.1 uncultured Anaerolineales bacterium | reverse complement strand
TGCGCCGCACGGGCATCCGCTTCTTCCACGCGGGCGCGCTGGAGATGTTGAAAGCCGCCGGCGCGTTCATTTCCGACGGCAACCTGGTCAAGTTCCCGGCCGCGCTCGTCGAGGACGCGCTCGCCACCGTACCGGGTCGGATCGTGATGTGCGACCGCGCCGGCGCGCCGGCCATGTACCTGGAAGGCACGAAGACCTGGTTCGGCACCGGCTCCGACTGCCTGAACCTGCTCGACCCGGAGACCGGTGAACATCGCAACTTCACCCAAGCCGACTTGGCGGCGGGCTATCGCCTGTGCGACGCCCTGCCCAACATCCACTTCGTGATGTCCATCGGCATCCCGGCCGACGTGCCGGTCCACGCCACCTACGACGCGCAGATGGCGCTGATGTTGGCGCACACGACCAAACCGATCGTTTTCGTCACCAACGACCGGGCGAGCTGCCAGCGGGCGATTGACATGGCCGCGGCCGTCGCGGGCGGCCACGAAGCGCTGGCCGAGCAGGCGCACATCTTGCTCTACTCCGAGCCAAGCTCGCCCCTCAAGCAGTCGGAGACCGCGGTGGACAAGCTGCTGCTGATGGCCGAGCACCGGCTGCCGGTCGTCCACTCCCCCGGCCCGCAGATGGGCGCCACCGCGCCGATCACCATGGCCGGCGGCCTGGTGATGTCGCTGGCCGAGATCCTGAGCAGCATCGTCGTCCATCAATTGCGCCGGCCGGGCGCGCCCTTCGTCTTCGGCGCGGGGTTGCACCACATGGACATGGGCTCGATGCAGATTTGCTACGCGTCCCCCGAATTCCAGCTCACGAAGGCGGCGATTGCGCAGTTGGGCCGCTTCTACGGCATCCCCACCTGGGGCTACGCCGGCTGCTCCGATGCCAAAGTCATGGATGAGCAGGCGGCCGCCGAAGCCACGCTGTCGGTGATGATGGCGAAGTTCAGCGGCGCCAATCTCATCCACGACGTCGGTTACATGGAGAGCGGCCTGACGACCTCCTACGAGATGATCGTCCTGACCGACGAGTTGGTGGCGATGACCGATCACATGATGAAGGGGATCGAGGTCTCGGACGAGACGCTGCTGGTGGATGAGCTGCACGCGGTCGGGCCTGGCGGCCAGTTCGTCGGCACCGATGCGACCCGCAAGCACTACCGCGACTTCTGGTTCCCCAAGCTGCTGGATCGCAAGATTCGGCCGCAATGGCTGGCCGCGGGCGGCACGACGCTGGGCCAGCGGCTCAACGCCAAGACCCGGAAGCTGATCAAGGAGCACAAGCCCCAGCCGTTGGCGGGGGAGCAGCAGAAGAAGGTGCAGGAGATTTTGGCGACGGTCTGGAATTAGCCCACGGGTTGCCCGGAAGAACTCCAAGAGCCGCCGACTTGCTTTCCGTGCATATTTGCAATTGTATTGCAAATATGCACGGAGGGAGTCGTGGTGGCCGAGCGATACGCCTGTCTTTTTCGGGGGCAGGTGTTTTCAGTTTTCCCGCGGCCGCGCTTCCGCCTCCCGCAAGACCGCCGCGATCTGCTCGGCCGCGCCGGCGGGCAGGGGGGGCGGGGTGTGCCGGGCCAGGATCTTCTTCAGCTTGGCCCGGATGCGGTCGGTCACGGTGGCGCCCCCCGCGGCCTCCCACACGTCCCACGGCTGGCGATCCAGCAGCGTCGGGTTCCAGATTTCGACGCGGCAGCGTTTGGCCGTGACCTCCTGCGACATGAACTCGCCGCCCGGCCCCACCTGGTGGATCAGATCGAGCGCCAACGTCTCGTCGCTGACCTCGATCCCGCGCAGCACGCGGCGGGTCATGCCGATGATCTCGTCGTTCATCACCAGCGATTCCAGCGAGCCGATCTGCGCGCAATCCAGGAAGCCGATGTCGTGGACGAGGGTCGCGCCGCTGAGGCCGGAGAGCACGGTCTGCATGGTGCTTTCGATGGCGGCTTGCAGGTCGAGCGTCTTCGCCTCGGACGCGCCCGACGTGCCCATGAACGCCAGCCCCAGATAGCGGCTGATGTCGGCGCACGCCGCGCTGTAGAGGCTCATCTCCGGGCTGCCGTAGGCCGGCCGGCCGGTCTTGAGATCCATCGCCTCGGGCACGCCGCCGAGGCAGACCGCCGCGCCGCGCTTCTTGAGCTGCATGATCGCCAGCCCGCTCAGCGCGCCCGCCAGGTAGATCACCAACAGCCCCGCGCCCGTCACCGGCCCGCTCGTCCCCGCGCACCCGCCGCCGATGAAGATCACCGGGATGTCGTGCGCCACGGCCCACAGCACGTTGGCGAGGTCCTCCGCGGTATGCACCAGCGGCGACTGGTAGGTGGCGAAGAAGCCGAAGAAGGGCCGCTCAGCCAGCGCGGCCGCGCTCCCCGCCACCGCGACGCCGATCCGGTAGATGTCTGCCACGTTGTCCGGCCCATAGCCCCAGGCCAGCACCGGCTTGCCCGTGTTGGCGACCATCTCCGCGAATTCGTACACCGGCGCCAGGTGCGCGGTCACGTCGCTGATCAGGCCGAGCGACATTACATAATCTATGTTGTCGAGCGCGTCGCACACCCTGGCCGTCGTGCCCGGATCGCCGCGGCGGGTCATGCGCCGCTCGCCCGTTTCGGGATCCATGAAGTAGGTGCAGGTGGGGCCGGGGCCGAAGTGGACCCGGTCGGGCACGATCTGCATCCGGTGCGCGCCGGCGCGGCCCCAGAGCGTGAATGAGCGCGGGGTGGCGGCGATCGCATCCTGGATGATGTGCGGCGGGATGCGGGCGCGCACGCCCGCGACGCGCGCACCCGCGCGCGCCAGCAGCTCGCGCGCCTCAGCGTTGTGTACGTCTACCCCGGTGCGGTTCAGGCATTCAAGCGTGGCCTGAACCACCCGCGCGATCTGGCGGTCGGAGAGGACCCGGAATTGTGGGGTTTGCAGGGCAGAATAGTTGGCGTCCATAGGTCTCCTGGCGGGAGCCGGCAGTTGATGAAGGCATCACCGCCAGCCACCGAATGAATTAGGTGTATTCATTGAGCAGGGGCACGTGTGCTGTTTGTGCTCTTTTCAGATCAGATTTCCTGGCGGCCGCCGCGTGCCGGCGCGGGCGGCCTGTGCGTGCCATTCGCGAAACGCAAGTGCCTGCCGCGCGGCGGTGGGCGTGACGGCTGCACCGCCGCGGCCGGTGCAGCGCAACGCGGGCGGCAGGCCGCGGCCCACTGCATCCGCCACGTCAATGACCTCGTGCAGCGGCAACACCGCATCTCGGCCCGCCAGCGCGAGATCGGCGAAGACGTGCGCCATGCAGACCGCGGTGATGATCCGGCTGCGGCATGGCTGGCCCGCGCCGCCCGCGATGGGATCGCACGGCAGGCCGATCATCCCCTGCAGCAGCAAGGACGCCGCGTTTTCCACCACTTCGGGCGTCCCGCCGGCCATTTCGGCAATGCCCGCGGCCGCCATCGCGCCGCAGATGCCGCATTCCCCGGTGCAGCCGATCACTTCGCCGGTCGGCTCGGTGCGCGAGAAGGCGATGGCCCCGACCCCCGCGGCGATGAACAGCCCGCGCAGCAGGTCGTCGTCGCTGAAGCCGTGCGCCTCCTTGACCGCCCACAGCGCGGCATGCACGTAGCCGCCGCCGCTGCCCATCGGCCCGGCCACCACCGGCACGCCCGGCACACCCGCGCCCGCGCCGTAGGCCCACTTGAGCGTCTGGCTGGTGATGCCATCGGTGAGCCGGCGGGGCGACGCCATGTGTCGCGCCCAATCGGCGGCCATGTCCGGCCGGAACGTCGTCGTGGGGACGACCACGGCTTCGTCGTAGACCGCGTGCGTCTGGCGGTACATGGCGCGCTCGATCCCCCGCATGAACGCGATCACCCGCGGCCGCGCCCAGCCCGACGCGGCCATCTCGTATTGGACCGCCGTCTCCCACAAGGATGTCCCGCGTTCGGCGGCCAC
>CAZYHE010000027.1:2612-16663 GCA_964647225.1 uncultured Anaerolineales bacterium | reverse complement strand
AGAGGTCTACATAATCCGTGCCGAGCCGTTTGAGCGACCGATCAATCGAGTCCAGGATGTGCTTGCGGGAGAGGCCGTGGTCGTTGGGGTCCTCGCTCATCTTGCCGTGGACCTTGGTCGCGATGATCACCTGATCGCGCCGCGTAAAGTCACGCAGCGCGCGGCCCGTGATCTCCTCGCTGACGCCGAGCGAGTAGACATCGGCGGTGTCGAAGAAGTTGATGCCCAGTTCGAGCGCACGCTGGACAAACGGCCGCGCCTGGTCTTCGGGCAAGAACCACGCGCGCGAGGCGGCGGAGCCATAGGACATCATGCCCAGGCAGATGCGCGATACTTTGAGGCCGGTTTTGCCGAGTCGTGTGTATTCCATGATCGCCTTCCTTGTTTTACTGCCGGTTTTCAGCCAAAGCAGTCATGCGATTTCGGACAAATGCCAGAAATTGTCGTAGAGCATCTGCGGGAACTGGACTCAGATCGCTCTCGCTAACCCGACCTTCATCGCCATCGTGAAAATGGGCGGGAAAGGTTCGTACTGATCGCCAGCGTGAGTGCGGAGCGTTGTCGTGCCGATACACTGTGCCATCAATGGCTTGGCGTTCCCAGTGATAGCTATAGCGCCCGGCTAACTTCAGTGAGAACCAGATATCCACGAAACTTCCATCTTGCAGAAAGATACGCGTTTCATTGGGGCCTGATAGCAATACGCCGACTACGATGTCGGCGTATTCCGTCACAGCCACTTCGCGCAGGGCGACGGTGTCAACCAGGCTCATGCCAGGGCCTCGAATAGCGCCCGGAGGCGATCACGCTCGAACTCGAGATGGTCAAGTTTCTGAAAATCGCGCCACGATTCACCTTCTTCTAGCGTACCATCCTGATAGCGCGTTTCCATTTCAACTATTGATGAGACGTGATATCGGCCGCTGATCTCCAGAACCTGTGCATTAACTTGTAACAACTGACGCTCCACCAACGCCCGCATACCATGACGCACCAGATCGGCTTCTGAGAGCTGCAACTCCTGTGCGACCGTACTGAGGAGCGGACTGACTTCGACAACCATCGTGAAATCTCCTGTTCTGTCCCATCCACATGATTCGATTATACCACTGGTTCAGCAGTCATCAAGTGCGAGGCATGGTCGCAGAGCGGCCGAGCCGTGGCAGCCGCGCCCGCAACAGGCCGAAATCCTCGCTGCGGAAGACGCCGAGCACGATGAGCGCGACGATGTAGGCGCCGAATCCCGGCACGAGCGCCAGCAGCGTCGGGACGCCGGCCCGCTCCAGCCCCCACGTCACGCCGACATAAACCGCCGCCGCCAACAGGGGGCCGCCGCCCAACTTTAGCCAGGGCATGGCGGTGACGTGCCGGCGCACCGCCCACGCGAATGGGATGAAGAGCGCCAGCTCGGCCGGGGTGAGCAGCGCGGCTGAAGCGGCGTAGCCGAAGCGCGGCACGAGCAGCAGGTTGGCGATCCCCGTGAAGACCACGCCGATGATGAACGCCCGCGTGAGGAACCGCTGCTGGTTGACCGAGATCAGCACGTACTGCGTCACCGAGTTCACCCAGCCGATCGGGATGGACCAGACCATGATCTGCAATGCCAACGCCGAGTCGGGCAGGTAGGCCGCGCCGCCCAGGATGCGGATCAGCGGGGTTGCCAGGAAGGTAAAGGCGACGGCGATCGGCAGCGCCAGGATGAGGAGCAGTTGGCTGGCCAGACGATAGGCGCGCGCCAGCGCATCGCTCTGGCCCTGCGCATAGCGGCTCATCAAGGGGAAGATCGCCAGCGTGAAGTAGCTCGGGATGACGTTCAGCCCGTCCAGGTATTTTGTGGCGGCCGAGAAGATGCCGACCGCCGACGGGCCGGCGAACCACTGCAAGATGTACAGATTGATACGCCAGAAAACGCTCGCCAGCAAGTGGTTGATCATCAGCGGCCCGGACTCGGCCAGCATGTAGCGCTGCAAGGCCCAATCATACAAGCCGCTGAGGCGCGCCAGCGGCCCCGCGCCGGCGTTCCCCCCGGTGGCCGGCAGCACGGTGCGGCGCAGGACGATGAACAGCCAGACCACCTGCACGACGTTCATCACCAGCGACACGCCGGCCAGCCCGACGAAACCCAGCTCGAAGGGCGGGAGTAGCACCAGCGCGCCCAACGCGACCTTGGCGACTGCGGTGGCCGTGGCGATGCTGGCGGGGTGCTCCATCTGCTCGAACGCAAAGAAGACCGAACTGATGGCGTCCGCGATGTTGGCGAACAGGAGCGCAACCACAAACAGGGCGATCGTCTCGACCGTGCCCGGTGCGAGCTGGCCGCGGCTTTGATAGGCCAGCACGACCGCCGCCATGATCGGCAGGCTCGCCAGCCAGAGCAGGGTCCGCAGCCCGATCACGTTGACCAGGTAGCGCCGGGCGTTGTCGCAGTCTTTGGCGATGTCGCGCGTGAGCAGGGTGCCCAGCCCGAACCGGGTGATGATCTCGAACGTGGTGTAGAAGGTGATGGCGAACGCGTACGCGCCCTCGCCGGCCGGGCTGAGGATGCGCAGCCGGAGCATGGCGAACACAAAGTCAATGGCGCGCGTCATCAGCGCGGTGACCATCTGGACGGCGCTGTTTTTGGCGACGCGACCCATCTCGCTGCGATCCCCGTGGTAGAGGCGGCCCCACGTCCACCAGCCCGCCAGCAGGATCAGTGTGATGCCGCCCAGGAAGGTGCCGTACAGTCCCAGGATGACCGTGCGCGGGGAGTAGACGAAGCGCACCGTCCACTGCCCGGCCTGGGGGATGTAAACCGCCCGGAATGTGCCGTCCCCACGATAGATCGGGATCTGCTGCTCGACCGCCTCGCCGCTGGCCGTCACACCCTCGCCTTTGACGCCGAAGGGGCGCAGGTAGGCTTTCCAGCCCTCGGCGTAGTTGTCGGTCAACACCAGCCAGCCGCGGTCGCTGAGGTTGACATCCACGAAGATTTCGCGCGGGGTGTAGCTGCTGATGCGCGCTTCGCGCGTCTGCGGTGAGGCCGGCGGGGGCAGCGCCTCCGCGGCGAGCCCCTCGACCACGACAACTTGGGCCGGGTCGAGCTTCTGGAGCGCATCCAGCGCGGCTCCCTGATCGGCTGCGGCGACCGCCCTGGGCACGATGAAGGCGCGGGAGAAGGCGCGCGTGTTCTCGAAGACCTTCACCTCCCCGTCGTAGACCAGCTTGTAGCCGGGGTTCGGGATGGTGTGGGTGGTGACGACATAGCGCACGCCGAGCAGATGGAGCAGCGGATTGTCCAGCGCCTCGTAGTTGGCGCGATCACCCAGCTTCGTGTAGAGCGCCGCGACGCGGTTGTACAGCAACTCGCCTTGCGGGTGGATCCGCTTCATGTATTCGACGTACTGTTTGGGGATGATCGAGTCGTAGCCCCGCACATCTTCCAGGCCGTAACGCATCGCCGAATTGGCGTTGAGCGTCTTTTCATCCGGCCCGTCGAAGCTGGTCAGCCGCCAGGGTTGGGTTGGGTCGCGCTGCGCTTGCAGCCATCCGATGACCGGCGGCTTGAATTCGAGCAGATCCTTGTTTACGGCCGGGTTGAAGCCGTGGCCGAAGAGCCAGAGATCGGCGATGAGCACGGCGATGGCCGCCAGCGGCCAGGCGCGGCGGTTGGGTGACAAGGTGACAGGGTGACAAGGTGAACTTGACACTTCTCCTTGTTTCCTTGTCTCCTCGTCTCCTTGTTTCCTTGTCTCCTCGTCTCCCTGTCTCCTCGTCTCCTCGTCTCCTTGTTTCCTTGTCTCCCTGTCTCCTTGTTTCCCTGTCTCCTTGTTTCCCTGTCTCCAACCTGCCCACCACAACACCGCGCCGGTCAAGAGCGCCATCGCCCCGAACTTCGCCAGCACCCCGGCCTCGTAGCTCCACGCCATCGCGGCGTTGGCAAAGCCGTTGGCGCGGGCCAGATCCGACGCCGCCAGGATGCGGCCGCCGATCGCCACGAAGGGCGCGGGGAGGATCACGCTCAGCAGGACGACCGCCAGGCTGCCCGCGCCCGCCAGCAGACTCGCGAAACCCAGCCAGCCGGCTACGCGTGCAACATCGAGCCGCGGGCGCGGCCCGGCCGCAGGCGCTTCTTGCGCTGCCAACAGCGCGCTGATCCCGAACCCGGCCAGCGCGGCCATGCTCAGCGTGAAGGGGAAGACCCAGCGAAACGCTGAGTGCAGTTGGTTGTAGCCCGGCAGGAGATAGAACGGGAGCGCGTAGAGGGGCGTCCCGAAAGCAAAAAACAGCGACAGCACGGCCAGGACGGTGAAGCCGAGGATCGAATGGGCGTGCTGTCCCGTCGAGCGTCCGAACGAGTTCGAGACTGCGGAGTCCTCGACTTGTCGAGGCGTGGGCGCCCGCCGTGCCGCGCTGAAGATCGCCACCCCCGCCAGCGCCAGCGTCAGCAGCCCCAGGTAGTTGGCCCCTTCGACATAGTTCTTGACGCCCCAATTGATCGCGCTCATCGGCTGGCCGAGCGCGTTCTGCGTCACGGGCGTCCAGGCGCGGCGCCAGATGTCGAAATAGGCGTGGTGGGTCGGATTGCCGTAGAAATCGGGCAGGAGGAACGTGACGATCTGGCGGCTGGGCCAGGCCCAATCGCGCACCTGCTGGAGCGAGGCCGATCCTTCACGGAAGCTCTGGCTCACCAGATCGTAGAGCGGGATGAGTTGCACCGCGCCGAGCGCCAGGCCCAGACCCACCATGACGCCCAACCAGAGGGCCAGACGGGGGAGCAGCCGCCAGGCGTGCAGGCGTCGCCACGCGCCGGCCAACCGCCACGCGGCAAAGAGCGCGCTGACGAGCAGGACGTAGTAGGTGATCTCGACGTGCCCGGCCAGCGTTTGCATCCCCACGCAGAGCGCGCCGGCGGCGACATATGGCACCGGCGAGTAGCCCGTGGCGCCCTTGTGTTCCTGCTTCGCGATAATCACCTGGATCATCGCCAGGATCAGGGGCAGCCAGGCGGCGGCCGCGATCATCATGGTGAAGTTGACGCTGACGATGTAGAAGCCGGAGAAGGCATAGGCGACCGCCGCGACGACCGCCCCGGCCCGACGTTGGCCCAGCGTCCGCGCAAAGATGAACATGCCCGCCGCGGCCAATCCAAGCTGGAGCGCCGAAAAGACGCCGTAGGCTTGCCAGAGGGGCAAGATGTAGAAGATCAGGCTGAACGGATAGAGCGCCGAGTGTTGGCCGGCGGCCAGAAAGGGCAGCCCCGCGAAGATCAGCGGGTTCCAGAGGACGTCAGCCGGCCGGCCGGCGCGAAGCTGCTCGACGATGAACGACTTCCACTGAACATTTTCCAGCACCAGGTCGCTGATCAGCGGATTGTAGGGGACGCCGACGCCGAATTGCCCGGCGTAGCTTTGCCACGGCTGGTATTGGTACAGGTTGTCTGCGGGCAGCAGGGTGCGCCCGCCGATGGTCTGCGGCCAGAACCACAGCAGCGGCAGCACCAGCAGCGCCACGATGATGACGAGATCGTACTTTCGCCCTGATTTCACGCCTCTAGCTTCCTGCTCTCGTCAATTTGCCGCGGTGCCGCCAGCGGATGCGGAGGACGTCCAACGCGCCCTGGAGCTTGACCCGCACGCTCATCTTGGATCGGCCGATACGCCGATCCTCGAAGTAGATGGGGATTTCCGTGGCCCGATAGCCCAGCCGCTCGGTCAGATAAGTCATTTCGACCTGGAACGCGTAGCCGTTCGAGCAGACGCGTTCCAGCCCAATGCCGACCAGGGTCTCCCGCCGCCAGCATTTGAAGCCGGCTGTGATGTCGCGCGTGCGGAGGCCCAGGAAGAGGCGCGACCAGACTTCGTTGGCCCACCAGCTCAGGAAGCGCCGCCACCAGCCCCACCGTTCATCGAGCGCGCCGCCTTCCACGTAGCGCGAGCCGACGACCACATCGCACTCGGCCATCAACGCGACCATGTTGGGGATGGCGGTCGGCGGGTGCGAGAAATCGGCGTCCATCTGGATGATGTAGTCGGCGCCCATGCCCAGGGCAATGCCGAACCCGTCAATGTAGGCTCGGCCCAGCCCCTCTTTGCCGGGGCGATGTCGCACGGCGACGGCGCCGGGGAAGCGCTGCGCCAGGGTGTCGGCGACCGCGCCCGTGCCGTCCGGTGAGTTGTCATCCACAATGAGCGCCGACAAACCGGGCAGGCCCAGCGCCAGCAGTTCTGCCATCAGGCCGGGCAGGTTGTCGGCTTCGTTGTATGTAGGGATGACAACGACGGTTTTTGCGCCAACCAGGGCGTTTGTTAGTTCATTGGGAGGCATAGTAGGCCTATCTTATCACGCTGAAGGCGAAAGGTCAAAGCACGGAATCAATCAGGCACGGCGGGTAGCTTGCACGATTTGGGCCGAAATCGAGTTGCCATTCGAGCGGGTTTGTGATATGATCGGTTTGCGTGTTCCTAAGGATGATCCGGAGAGAGCCGCTATGCCCCGCGAATCGGAAGCTAAGTCACCGCGAATTCTATATATCGGCCGCACGGACCCGAATCACGAGAAGTTGTGGCTACAGTTCGAGCAAGAGGGGATCGGCATTGTCTTTGCACGCACCCAACGGGCGGGTTTGCAGATGGCGCGCGACCTGAAGCCGCCCGTCATTATCATCAACACCTCGAACGGCGCGTTCACGGGCGCCCGGTTGTGCGCGGCGCTCGGCCGTCTCCTGCCCAACGTGCAGCGGCTGCTCCTGACCGAGGCGCAGGCTGAGGCCGATGTGCCCTGCGAGCGCCGTTTGCCGCGGCCCTTCACGGTCGCCAAGCTGCGCGATGCCGTCCTGAAGCTGTTGGAGGTGGCCGACCCGCACATCGTGCGCGTGGGCGAACTGACGCTCAACCTCGCCACCCGGATCGTGATCGGCCCCGGGGGCCAACATCGCCTGACCCCGAAGCAGTGCAACCTGCTGGCCTATTTCATGCGGCGGCCCAACCAGATCTTCTCGCGGCAGCAACTCATGAAGGATGTCTGGGAGACGCCGTATGTGGGCGACACCCGCACCCTGGACGTGCATATCCGCTGGCTGCGCGAGCAGTTGGAGCCGGACCCCAAGACTCCCCGCCTGCTTTTGACGAAGCGCGGGATCGGCTATCTCTTCTCGGTCCCCGAACTGGCGTCTGAGGACGCCACAGACCTCGATCTGGAACCGGGCCTGGACTGACCGCTGACCGCTCCCCCCATCCACGCAAACCAAAATCGGCGCCGTGTCGGCGCCGATCGGTACACGCAATCGGTGTAATTTGGGGTCAGGCCACAGCCCTGGTCTTGTGGAGCGCGGCCATCAGCCGTGATTTGCGGCGCGCGGCCTGGTTCTTGTGGATAATGCCTTTTTGCGCGGCCTTATCCAGCGCGCTGATTGCAGCCTGCACGGCGGCTTCAGTTGTGGCCGGCATCTTAGCAGATGCGATCAAGGTCCGGGCCCGCTTCACGTTGGTGCGCGTGCTCGCGCGCACGGTCCCGCGATAAACCGTCTTCCGTGCGTCGCGCCGCACGGCCTTCAGAGCAGACATGTGAATTTTTTTGCCTGGCAACTTAGAGCCTCCGAAATGTACTACAGTTGAAACGATCCATCAACGACACGCCGTTTGGGCCGCGCTTGCGGCATTCCTCGGCAACACCTATTTATACCGCACCGCCGCGCTTTTGTCCAGTTTCAGGGGGTGCTTTCTGCAGCACGTCCTGCATCGCGTCCTCGACATAGGGATAGGCCAGCCACACCGTCGCCAGGCCGAATAGCCCGCCGGTGATGATCCGCAGGAGCCAGGTGCTTTCGCGCAGCCCTACCAGTTGCGTCGCGCCATCCACCAGCATCGGGATCAGCAGGAGCAGGTAGCCCTTGACGGGCAGCCGGGGCGTCTGCCGGGCTTTGGCCGTGAAGTAGGCGCGGGCCAGGCCGTAGAGCAGCCCGCCGAGCAGGATGCAGCCGTAGATGGCGACATCGCGCTCGCAGATCGCGACCTTGTATCCCAACTCCGCATTGCCGATCCAGCGCAGGAATTCGCGTTGCAGCAGGTTCAGGCCGGCCGGGAGCGCGCCGGCCGCTTCGAGTTCTGCGACGCTGTACGCGCCCTGCGCGCCGAACAGGAAGAAGGAGCGCTCCGGCAATTGGTGGCAGGTGGGCCGGTAGACCAGGTAGATGATCTGCGCCGGCCCGGTCAGCCCCACGGCCATCAGGAGCGGCGCGACGAACGGCAGCCCCACGAAGACCGCCACCACCGCGTTGAAGAGCGCCAGCCAGTGGCGTGTCAGCCAGCCCACCAGGCGATCCACGGCCGAAGCGACCCGGTCGGCCAGATCCCCGGATGGCGGCCGCACGGTGACTTGTGGTTGGGTCATGGTTGGAACATCAATCGCGCGCCGGCGCGGGCGCGGCCGCCACCGCGGCGCCACTCAAGTAGCCGATGTAGGCCGGGATCAGCGGCAGGACGCACGGCGACAGGAACGACAGCAGACCCGCGGCGAAGGCAATCGGCGCAGTGATGGCCGCCGAGGAGGTCGTGCCAAGCTCCAGGCTCGCCAGGCCTGTCCCCAGGCGCGCGACGAATAGGTTCGAGATGAGGCTCAGGCGATCCATGAAGAGCAGGGCGCCGACGACGATCAGGAAGAGGCCGGTGATCTTCGAGATGATCCCCATGTGGCGGTTCAAGCGGCGCAGGAAGCCGGTGGCCGAACTGAGCGCCGCGCCGGTGATCAGGAAGGGGATGCCGAGGCCGGCCGAGTAGGCCAGCAGCAGCAGCGCGCCCTGCGCCACGGTCTGCGTGTCGCTCGCCAGCAGGTAGATCGCGGCCAGCACCGGGCCGATGCACGGGATCCAGCCGGCCGAGAAGAAGACGCCCATCACGAACGACGAGAGGTAGCCCCACGAAGGATCGGCGCGCGCCTGCACGCGGCCTTCGGTGTACATGAGCCGCGCCAGGCCATCCACGAATCCGATGTACGCCCGGCCGGCCAGCGAGCGGTCGCCGCCTGCGGCGCGCACCCGATCGGCGATCCATGACATGGCGCCCGTCACGTAGAGGCCGAACAGGATCAGGATCAAGCCGCCGGCCTTGACGATGGTCGGCAGGTAGGTATTGAGCGTGTAGCCGACGAACGCGACCGACGCGCCCAGCACCACGAACACCGTGCTGAAGCCTGCGACAAACGCCAGCGCATGAGAAAAAGTGGCCCACCGGCCGGTTGAAATCATATTTACCGCTTTTCCTGGCTCATCTCTTGCAGAGCCTTAAGCTCCGCTTCCAGCTTGCTTTGCCGCCGCAGCATCGAAAGGATGAAGACGAACGACGCCGCCCAGATAATCAGATACGCGCCTGCCATGTAGATCATTGTTATTTCTCCCAAGCCAGAATCATGGTAGGGGCAGGTTTTTCTTGTCAACGGTATGCTTGCAGTTAACCATAGAAAACCTGCCCCTACACCCAAAATCAATACCCCAGTTGTTCCTTGAGCGCGTCCACCCGTTCTTGCATCCGCTCCAGCCGCGTGCGATATGCCAGCAGGATGAAGTAGAACCCGGTGAAGGCGATCAGGCTCAGAAAAAAGACGGGCAACATGCCGCTCGACAGGCCGAAGTTCTTGCTATCGAGCAGGATCGGGTGGATGGTGCGCCACCAGCGAATTGACATAAAAGTAATCGGCACGCTCAGAAAGGCGAAGATGCCGTAGACGGCTGCAAAGCGGGCGCGCCGCGCCGGGTCATCCATCGCGCTGCGCAGCATGAAATAGGCCACATACAGCAGAAACATGATCGTGTAAGTGGTCAGCCGGGGATCCCACGTCCACCAGGTGTTCCAGGCGGGCTTGGCCCACAGCGAGCCGCTGGCCGTGGCCGCCAGGGTGAAGGCGATCCCGATTTCGGCCGAGGACACCGCCAGGCTGTCCCAAGCGCGTTTGCTGGTGATCAGATAGGCGATGCTGCCGAGCATGGTGACGCCGAAGGCCAACATGCTGAGCCAGGCGGCCGGCACATGGAAATAGATGATACGCTGCGCGGCGGTCTCGTCGGGCGTCAGCCCGGCCGCGTCGGGCGCCAGCACGAACGCGCCCAGCGCCGCGACCAGGATCGAGGCCGCGGAGACGACCGTGAGGAGCATCAGGATGCGATTGGTCCCTTTCATCGAACCCTCCGAAAGACTTTCACTCTTCCATCACGTAGCCAAATGTGAGATACGCGACTATTGTAAAGCCGATGTCATAAACGGCGACGATCTGGAGCCAGTTACCCAGCGTGCTCAGCGCCTCGCCATCCAGCAGCGCGCCGGTCATCTTCACGCCCGCGATCAGCACCGGCAGGAGCACCGGGAAGAGCAGGATCGGCAGCATCACCTCGCGCGCCCGCGTGTTGACGGCGATGGCCGAGAAGACCGTCCCGACCGCTGCGAAACCATAGGTTCCCAGGAACAGCACGAGCAGATGCGCGGGCGTCAGCAGCGACAGGTTGTAGAAGACCATCACCAGCGGCAGGATGATGATCTCGACGGCGAACATGAAGAGCAGGTTGCCCAGCAGCTTGCCGAAGTAGATGGCCGAACGATCCACCGGCGCGAGTAGCAGCCCGGCCAGGCTGCCCTTGTCCTGCTCGATGACGAACGCCCGGTTCAGCCCCAACGTGCCCGCAAAGGTGATCGCGACCCACACGATGCCCGGCACGACCATCTTCATGGCCGGCACGCGCAGCTCGAACGCAAAGTTGAAGAGGATGACCGACAGCAGCGCAAAGACGAACATGCTGCTGAAGATATCCTTGGTGCGCAGCTCCGCCCGGATGTCCTTCCAGACGATGGCGCCGACGGCCCGCCAGAAATTCATCGGCCGCCTCCGACGTAGCGATCGTACAGCGGCCGGAAGTCGGCCGGGGTCATCCCGGCCGTCGCGCCTTCGAAGACGATCCGGCCGCCGGCCAGGATCACGGCCCGGTCGGCGATTGCCAGCCCGCGCTCGATGCTGTGCGTGACGGTGACGATGGTGCGCGGGGCTTCGGCCGCCGTGCTCGCCGTCCGGCTCAACTGCGCCAGCAGCCCGTGGAGCATCTCCGCGGCCTGCGGATCGAGGCCGGTGTCCGGCTCATCGAGCAGGAGCACCTGCGGATCGTGCAGGAGCGCCCGCGCAATGGCGAGCCGTTGGACCATCCCCCGCGAGAAGGTACGCACCAAGTCGTTGCGCCGGGCCGTCAGCCCCACCTGGGCCAGCAGGTCGGCGATGCGCGGGCCGGGCGCCGCGAGGTTGTAGAGCCGAGCGAAGAAGCGCAGATTTTCTTCGGCCGTCAGGCTGTCGTAGAGCAGCGGCGCGTGCGATACCACGCCCAGGTAGCGGCGGATGCCGTCGGCGTGGGTCGCCAGATCCAGCCCGCCGATCAATACCTTGCCGCCCGTCGGCCGGCTGAGGCTCGACAGGATGCGGATGAGGGTCGTCTTCCCCGCGCCGTTCGGCCCGAAGATCACGAGCGACTCGCCGGGCGCCACGCGCAGGTCAATGCCGCGCAGCGCCGCCTTGCTGCCGAACGCCTTGGTCAGCTTGCGCAGTTCGATCATCGCCGGCCCGGCCGGCTCGGGCTGCGCCCCGGCGCGTTCCGCATCGCCCGCGCGGTTCACGCCTGGCCTGCTTTGCGCGCACTGTTCAGGATTTGCGCCTTCACCCGCAGCCGCGCATCGCGGTAAGCCGCGTCCGAAAGCTCGCCGGCCTGGTGCGCGATCTCCAGCCGCGCCAGCGCATCTACCAGGTTCTCCTCGTCAGCGACGCGGGAAGCGGTCGAAGCGGTCGGCGTTTTGCGAGGCCGCAGCAATGGGATTGTGACCAAGAGCGCGACCAGCAGGCCCCCCGCGCCAAGCAGGATGAGCAGGAGCGCGCGATCGTTCGTGGCCGGGGCCGTTTCGCCCGCGGTCATCGCGGCGCTCGACACGCCGAGCGGCAGGTCGCTGAAGCGCAGGGTGATCGGTTGGTTGGCCGCCACGTTCTGGCCCGACAGGCTGATGAAGTTGCCGTTCTGCGTCTGGCGCACCGTCTGGTCTGTGAGCTGGTCGCTCGTCACTTTGGCGCCCACCTCGGCGATCAGCGCGTTGACGTTGGCCGCGGGGTAGGGGATGGCGCGCGTGAGATCGAGCGTGCGGCCCGTGTAGGGCACCGCATAACGATAGAGCACCTGCCGCGTGCCCCGGCCCGGCGGCAGCGGGAGGGTGTCCACGAAGCCTTCGGCGGTGGCGATGTAGCGCTCGCCCAATGCGCCGTCGCTGACTTCCAACTCCTCGGCGCCCGGCGGCAGGGTGAAGCGCAGGGTGCCGGCGCCATCGCCGGCATAGGCTTTGTCGCCCTCCAGACCGAAGACGATCAGTTCGGTGAAGTAAATCCGGTCGCTGTCGAATTCCATGATGAAATGCACGCGGTCGGCGCGCACGCCTGAGCCGTCGGTCGTGGTGTCATAGGTCACGATCGGCAGGTCCAGCGCGGCTTGCCCGGCCATGAAATGCACAGGCTCGGAACTGTAGCTGCCGCCCCCCGCCCCGATGGTGATCCGCGCGACGAAGATGAGGGCGGCGTCGGTCGGCAGGTCGGCGAAGCGGTAGAAGCCGGCCGCATCGGTCGTCGTCTGCCGCGTCTCGGCCAGGGATGTCTGGTCGAAGATGCCCAGGTCCACCGCGGCGTTGGCGACGGGCTGGCCACTGGTCTGATTCGTGACGGTGCCGGAGATGACGCCCGTGCCTTTCGCCAGCGGCGCGGCCGCGACCGGGCCGAGCGAGAGGCTGCGCACGTATTCCAGCACGGCGCGCTGTTCGGCCGCGGCCAGCTTGGCGCCGAACGCCGGCATGGTGCCGCGGCCGGCGCTGAGCAGATCGGCCCAGGCCTTTTGGCTGACGGTAGAGGTCCAGCCGAAATCGCTCAGGTCGCGCACGGGAGGCTTGCCCTTGCCGTCGGGGCCGTGGCAGGCCGCGCACTGCTGCTCGTAGACCGCCTGGCCCATCGCGATCTCGGTGGGTGAAGTGTGCAGCGTCCACGCGTAGCCGACCGCGTCCCAAATCTGCGGGTCGGTCATGCGGCCACCCCACGGCGGCATCATGCGCGCCATCCGGCCGGTCTTGGTGACACTGAACATCTCGGTGAAGGAGAGCCGGGCCATCGTATTGTAATCCGCAAAGGCGGTCGCCGGCACGCTCAGGCCGGGGGCCGATGGGCCATCCCCCTTGCCGGTCTGACCGTGACAGGGCGCGCAGTTTTGGGCGTAGAGCGCCTGGCCCGTGGCGGGCTGCGGCGGCGTGCCCTGCGCGGGGGGGGCGGCTTGGGCCGCGGCTGGGAGTGCGATGGCCGCCAGCAGGACGATCAATGCGATGGCTGGCGTGCTGCGTCGGAAGATAGACAAGAGGCGCTCCTGGCTCGATTGGCGCTCACACAAAAACGGCCACCCGCCCGGCAGGTGACCGTTTTGTGCAGGCATGGAGATTATGAGACTTGCTGCGTTGGACTACTTGACCGCTTCGACCTTGATCTCTTCGTATTCATCGTACCGCGACGGGCACTTGAGCAGGAGGTTGTTCGCCTCGACCACGCCCTTGCTGCCCATCGTCCCCTCGACGATGGCGCTCGAACCCTCGCGATCCATCTGGTCGGGCTTTACGCCGTGAAAATGCACCGCGATCTGTTTGCTCGCATCCTTCGGATCGGAGATACGGAAGCTCAAGTCGAGAGTTGTCGGGTCATACCGGATGCTTTCGGTGACAATGTTGCCGCTCACGCGCAGGTTCTTGTCCATCAGCGCGGTCTTTTCAAGCAGCACCTCGCCAACCTCGCGATAATAGGCTCCTGAACTGGAGATGGCCGACACGATCAGGTACGCGATCAACCCCAACACCACCGCGCCGCCCACGATGAACTTGATCTGTTTATTCGCCTGGTTTGATTCGACCTTGCCGCGCAAAATCGTGGTACTTTCCGCCATTCTACCTCCGTAAATTCGCCTCGTCTCGGCTGACACGGACGGAGTATAACACCAAAGATACAGAGTGTCAATGAATGAGCAAACCACAAAT
>CAZYHE010000027.1:0-2512 GCA_964647225.1 uncultured Anaerolineales bacterium | reverse complement strand
GGACGGAGTATAACACCAAAGATACAGAGTGTCAATGAATGAGCAAACCACAAATCGCAAATCCCGCCCCATCCGCTGATTTGCCGATCTGCCGATTTGCTATTTGCTAATTCGCCGCGGGATAGCCGATCTCCACCAGGGTCACTTTGACCGCGGAGAGCGCAGCCTCGTTTTCCACCGTGAAGGTCGCGGTCTTGGCCTTCGGGTTGCCCTCGACCTTGAGCACGCCGGGCAGATCCGTGGTTTCGCGGACGATCGTGTTGGTGCAATGATGGCAGGAGATGGCCGGGATGGACAGGGTGACAGTTGTAGACATGTTCGGCTCCAGATTCGGGATTTTAGTTGTGTCTGAAAACTTCCAGGATTTCGTTGATGACGGCTTCGCGCCGCGCCGGCTCATCGCCGCGGATGGCGGTCGTGACGCAGGTGTGGAGGTGTCCATCGAGCATGATCTCGTTGATCTTGCCCAGCGCGGCCTGGATCGCCTCCACCTGCTGCGACTGTGTAAGATGGTAATCTCGCTGTGGTCTGATTTCCGTAAGCTGGATTGCCAACCCATCCCCCCTGGGGGGGATAACACTCTTATACGATCACGCGCCGCCGCTGTTGTAGAGACGTTGCATGCAACGCCTCTACAACAGCGGCGCGTGGCGCGGCGAACGCGAGGCGCTATTGCGCGGGTTCGGCTGCGGCCCGCGGCCGCAGGTGGTTGAACAGGATCCCCGCCAGCCCGACGAGGAACAGCGCGATGGCGATCCATTGCGCTGTCGCCAGCGTGCCGATCCGCCAGGCGTCGGGCCGGAACAACTCGACCCAGAAGCGGCCGAGCGGATACCACATCAGGTAGAAGCAGAAGACGTCGCCGTTGCGCAGCTTGGGCGCGAGCGCGCGGGCGCCGAACCAGACCAGCAGCGCGCCGACGACATTCCAGATCGCTTCATAGAAGAAGGTCGGGTGGAAGCCGTTGGCCGCGTACCACTGCCGGGCCGCGTCGTTCAACCGGTCGGGCAGGCCGCACGCCATCGGCGAGCCGGTCGGCTCTTGGCACGGGAAGGCCGGGTTGATGCGGAAGGCCCACAGCAGGGTGGTCGGCGGGCCGTAAAGTTCCTGGTTGATGAAGTTGCCCAGCCGGCCGATCGCCTGGGCCAGCATCAGCCCAGGGGTGGCGATGTCGAGCCAGCGCGGGAAGTTCAGCCGCTTGTAGATGCAGTAGATGGCGAACCCCAGGACGCCGCCGGCCACCGCGCCGTAGATGCCCAGCCCGCGGAAGCCGCCGTTCCAGAAGGCGATGATCTCGATCGGATGCTCCCGGTAATAGGCCCAGCCCACGAAGTTGCCGGTCGGCGTGGAGAAGACATGATACAGGCGGGCGCCGACGATGCCCAGGAGCAGCGCCAGGGTTAGCAGGTTCCAGACGTGCTCGGGGTCATCGCCCCGGCGCCGGGCTTCGATCGTGCAGAGATACGCGGCGATCATCGCGCCGGTCACGATCAGGATGCCGTACCAATGCACCGAGATCGGGCCAAGCTGGAGGAGGATGGGGTTCATGAGTGCTCCTTGACCGGACAGGATTTACAGGATGAACAGGATAAAATCAGCAATCATCCTGTCAATCCTGTTCTTCCTGTCTGGATCGAAAAAACTACGCGGGGGCTTGGTCGCGACGCGCGCGGCGGGCCGCGCGGTCATCGGTGGTTGCCTCGCCGCCCGCGGCGGCCGCGGCTGCGCGCGCCAGTTGGCGCTGATACTTCAGCCAGCGCATGCAGTCTTCGTCGTGGCCCATCAGCATGTCGGCAGCCAGGATGGATTTCTTGATCTCCGGCTTGAGCGGGTTGGTGATCGCGCTCGGCATCCCCGCGGCCACGAGCATCGCCATGAAGTTGGCGTTGATCGCCTCGCGGTCGGGCAGGCCGAAGGAGACGTTGGAAGCGCCGCAGGTCGTGTTGCAGCCCAGTTCGCCGCTGATCCGGCGGACGAGCTGGATCACCGCGGCGCCGGAGCCGCGCACCGCGCCCGCCGGCATCACCAGCGGATCAATCAGGATGTCCTCCGGCGGGATGCCGAAGGTGGCCGCGCGCTGCACGATTTTCTTGGCGACCTCGAAGCGCACCATCGGATCGGTGCTGATGCCGGTCTCGTCGTTGGAGATGGCGATGACCGCGCACTTGTACTCCGCGACGAGCGGGAACACCGCTTCCATCCGCTCGTGTTCGCCGGTGACGGAGTTGATGAGCGGCTTGCCGCCCGCGGCCTTCAGGCCGGCGCGCAGCGCCGCAACGATGGAAGAATCCACGCTGATCGGGACATCCACCACCGACTGGACCGCCTCGATCGCCGCCACCATGACTTCCGGCTCCAACTCGTGGGCGTTCGCCACGCCCAGCCCGGCGTTGACATCCAGCACAGGCGCGCCTGCGGCAATCTGGGCCAACGCGTCGGCCTTCACCCGCTCGTAGTTGCCCGCCAGCAACTCGGCGGCCAGCGCTTTGCGGCCGGTCGGGTTGATGCGTTC
>CAZYHE010000026.1:0-16694 GCA_964647225.1 uncultured Anaerolineales bacterium | reverse complement strand
TCTCGCCCAGATGCAACAAAGGATGCGCGTAAGCGCCTGGGGTATTAAACCGGCATATATCGCCAGTAAATCCCAGGAGGGAATGAATACGAGTACACCCCAGGGGTGTGCCCCTAACCCGGCTAAGTTTATAATCCGTCAGATGCGGATTGTATTCCGGTTGGTCCGCCATCAGCAGGTGAGTCAATGTCTTTTTTCGAGGCAAAAACCCCAGTGTCTGATAAATAACTTTTTCCTCCCGTATGGAAAGACTGCTGCGGTTTCGGCAGGATGCCATGATCTGAGCCAATGGGGGACAGCACTGCTCCAGGGTGTAAAGCTCCGGATAAGATTCCGCCCATTGCCGAAACCGTGGATGCAGAATGACCGAGTCAGGCTGGGTCGAGCTTTGAAGCGAATCCAGCGCTTCCACAGGGATGGGATTTATCCGCGAAACGTAGGCCAGTTGCGATTCCATGGATCGATCATGACAATCAATGAACCATGACTGCTTACCAGTGACACGATGAATGCCCAGTGGCAATTTGACCAGGTTCCCAAAACCTTTTCCGGAAAGCTGATCCTGCTTTGGAAAGACCTCAAGATTAAATACTGTGAGATCGCCGGAAACGGCCTTTCGTATCTTCTCCAGCGCTCTTCTGGCCAGCGCAGCCTGAACCGGAGATGCAAAACAATACCAGAAATGATAGCCCTTGCCGCCGCTAAATTCAACAACCGGCATCATTCCGGCCGCCTCCGATATTTCGAGGATTCGCTTTATCATGTAATCGCGCTCCCGCCGTACCCGCTGAACGTCTTCGGATTTAAGCTTGGCCTGTCGGTATTTCTGAACCAAATCAACATCAATCACCGCCGTTTTTATCATCGAATCGGACTTGAGCAGATAAATTCCGTAAGTCAACCTGCCGCTGATATGATCCTCAATGTCCTTGGGTTCCATACTATGCTTTACCGGAACATAGCCCTGTTTTTGCTCCGATTTCTCCACCCACTGTCTGGCAAAGCAATCCTCTCTGCCGGAAAACAACTCCATATAGCAAGCAATGGCCTCCTGCCGGGTTCGCATGGCCTCAAACGGAGCAGATGCAGCAGAAATATCAATGTCTTTTCGTTCCGCCGACACCCCTTTGCAGAGCTTCAGACATTGCTGATACTGTTCAGCCGTAAGGTTTATCCGGGACGCAGCCACGATACTGGCGGCTTCCTTTCTGCGATCCAGAATGGACAGCAACTCGATATGCTCTATCCAGCCCAAAACCATATCCGGTTTGCTCTGGTTCAGGTTTGCATAGATAGCCAGCGTGACTTCCACCTCGCCGGCCATCTGGGCCAGATGCGCCCAATGAAGTTGCAAATCGGGTTCCAGCTTTTCCCACATCTGCTGCTGATGGATGATCCGCTTGCAACGCTGTGGATCACCGCCCTGAATGATCTCTCTTTCCAGACGGGAAAGGAGCAGGGAATAGTCAATGGTGGACGTTTTTTCGGGTGATACGGATAATGCGCTCATGCCAATGATCCTTTGCCCCTTGGGTTTATGGTTTGTCCAGTGCAGCAAATAGCTTGTCCAGCTTGGGATACCTGGGGTTATGTTTTCGAAGCGCATCGGCAATCGAACGGGCTTGGTCTCTTTTACCGAGGCGAAGCAAACCAGCCGCCTGCCAGAACAGACCCGCATCGTAGGGATTATTCCAGTGGTCCTGGAAAAACTTTACGGCTTTAGCGCCATAATCCACGACCTGCTCAAAATGCTCGGTTAGATATTCAATCCGCGCCAAACGGATAAGCGCCTTGTGCCGTCCGCGATTGTCCCGTTCCTGGCATTGCAGCAGTACAGTTCGCGCTTTGCCAAAATCCTTCATCGCGCAAAGAATATCGGCTTCAGTCCACCGGTAATAGGGTTTTCTGGCTTTCACCGGTATTTTTTCAATCACTTCCAATGCACGAGCCGGATTGTCCATCGCCAGATAGGTTCTGGCCAGAAGTTCATGAACGAAATCGCCCTGCTGATCATTGGCGCATTTGATGGCGAATACCAGCGCATCCCGTGCTTCAGGCAGTTGATTCAGATGAAAATGCACCTTGCCCATGGCGAAATACTTGAAGAGAAGGGTCAGATGACCAGATTTTTCATCCTCAGCCAGGCATTTTTTTATCAGCGGCAGCGCTGACTTGGCGTTACCTGTTGCCAGCAGACTGCTGGCCAGTTGATAGAGCGCCTTGATATAGTTCTTCCGTTCCTGGTGGCGCTCTTGCTGCCTGGCCGAGTCCATGGATTCCCAGTTGGCGACAGCCGATTTAAACAAAGGCAGCGCGCGGTCCACCTTGTTTTCAATCTGTTTGAACATCATGCCTTCCCGGTAAAAATTTGTAATGCCATCCGGCCGCAGTAACTGGGCTGTACGAAAATGACTGTGCGCCAGCTCGATCCGCTGACTTTTAAGATTTCCGGCCAGAAAGATTTCGCGGTTTTTGGCTGCATACAGGGAGTTATACGCCGTATAGGCCAGAGAGCTGTGATAGCCAAAATTCTCTGCATCAATCTGTACGCAGATGGATAGCTCTGCCAGGGCGTCATCAAAGCGCTTGATCTGCCCCAGGGCAAAACCCAGTTGAGACCGGATTTCGGTATCAAGCTTTTTTTCGAATAGATCGGGCAGTTTGGATTCCACCGGATAAAATAGGGATACAATATCTTCCCACCGATTGTCGCGTTGCAGCTCCTCGATTTCAGATTGAACCTGGCGCGAATAGGTTCGAAACACCTCTGTCTTGACCGTGTTCAGATCTGCGATTGCAATGAATTCATCCTCTACCATCACATCGACTGGTTCGGACTGGGTTTGGAATTGATCGGGCTCGATTATAATAGCTGGCATGTTCATGGTATCCTCCGTAATGGGAAATAATAATATATTAGCGATTACAAAATATTATCCAACCGGCAAAAAAACAATTAAACAGCTATAACTATTAGAACTATCAATGCAAGGATTGCTGCTTTTACTTATATCGTTATAGTTATAGTCGAACGTACTCTTCATAATGTGACATTTATTTTCAAAATGGTGAGTTTTATTCGATCCGTGGATGGATGAGCGCCCTGCGCCGTCCGCGACTGTTCCGGTCCTGGCCTTGGATCGGAGCAGTCTGGTACAGAATTGGCCGGGCTGAAAAAAGGGGATTTATTGTAATCGGCGGAGGATTTCGTACAAATTCGGATGCTACTCAATGAAATGGCTCAAATCCATGGAAACCAGTGAATTTGAGCCATGCCTACTACTATTTTGAGACAAAAAGCCGATATTCTCTCAGCAAGCAACTTGATCGTCTGAAAGATTGTCGTATTTTCTGAAGATGACATGCCGGAATTGATGTGTCAATTGAACAGTCCCGTCCGGCAGATGATCTTCTACGGCTTCACGCCGGGTGGTGGCGTATATCGGGATCAGATTCAGCCGGAACGCTGCATGAACCATGGAGCAGCAAGCGCCGAAATCACCCTGAATCAGCACAAAATCACCTGCCGCAGCCTGGTTTTGCAGCCATGCTTGAACCGGCCGAAGATAATCCGACAGACTGGTCAGCTCCGGCGGAATCTGGCCCCATAGCTGCTGAATGTCAGCAGGAAGAGAGATAGTCTGTTGAACCCCAAGACTCTCCTTGGCGTCCGCCTCCTGCTGGGGGGTCAACTGGTGGTTAAAGAGAAGAAACAGTTGGGTCATGAAGAAGAATCCTTTCTACCTCTGTGTGCAGTTTTTTTAGTTCATCTGCAAAACGCCACGCGTCCGATACGGATTTTGCGCAGTCGTTATAACCAGCATGATTCAGATCATTACGAAACGTGCGGATACTGTCACATTTTTTGTAAAGGTCTCCCTTGCTGAGGATAAACTCGATCATACGCTCCGTGGTATCTTCGTTTTTACCAGCAGGCAACTCCCATTTTGTTGGGTTATCAATCAACTTTTTACTAATGATCATAAAGGACTGAGAAGCAATCTCTCGTGATGTTATATTCTGCATATCACCGCCGGTTTCCAGTACCACATAGGAAAACAACAGTTCTTCCAGCAGGGTGAACCCCTGTTGAATCAGGGTGTGTTCACAGCACCACCGGACGGCTGCCAACCCATCAGCCATGTAACCGCCCGAAAACGGTTTTATCCTTTCTTCTATGCGATTGAACAGGCGTTTGAATGGCGGCAAAGGATCAAGAATACTGCAAGCGATCACAGTCTGTTTGAGCCAGTCCGCCACCTTGCTCATTTCAGGACCTCGGCAAGTGGAAAGCGCCCAGCTCAGGTTTTTAAGTGCTCCGCCCAAATCTTTGATGGCTTTGGCATCCACATTTTTTCCCCGGCTGTCTTTGAGAATGGGAGCGACGCTGTCTTGCGCCAATTCACCCATCAGAGCGGTATCTCCGCTTTCCAGAAAACGGTCTGTAGCGACTGTCCAGTTCATCAACTGAGCCAGTGGGGTCAGATCAACCAACAAGACATTGCGTTCTTCCGGTGACAAATCAAACGGCTTTTCTAAAGCTTCAAAAGCACCATAATAAATTCCCTTTAACGAAACAGACTTGAAAACTCTGGCATACTGAAGTACGACTATCGCCAGCATTGGAATGGACCTAAAGGCGTGAGTGATGTCAAAAACAACGTTATCATTGGGGTGTAGTGCATCAAACACCTTGTTGAACTGTTGCCATATCTCTTCCTGGTTATGGCCTGGAACCACAGGGATATTTTGGAAGGAGGGTTTCAATGCCAGTTTTTTCAGTCGGGTTTCAAGACCTTCGCAGGGAATAACTTCTTTGTCCTTGTTATAATGGCCGTTATCGCGCCAGTTTTTCTTCTCAGCGTCCATCGTAGTAAATATTATGATCCGGTCTTGTGACTTCCATTTTGCACAGCTATGCAGAATAGAGGCTTCCTGAACAAATCTGACGGGTTCTGGTGTTTTAAAATCGCCAAGGGAATAGTGGCAAGGAAAATAGTTGGTGGTACCTAAAAAAGAGATATAAACATTGGACATGAAGTTTCTCCTGATATAGAAATCAAGTGACTCATTTTATTGGATGCGCAAAAACACAAACGGTGAGACTGATTCATTCGACTTTTTCAATGCGATAATTTTTCCCACCAATGTTTTTAACTTCAAGACGTTTGACAAGGACTTCCTTTTTTTTATCAAACAATTTGCCGTGGTATTCCGACGGAATCAATTTTTCGACGACATCTTTTTTCTCAAGAGTTGCGATTTTCCCATCTTTCCATACAGCCTTGACCACCCCTCCATGACCAGCATCCCAGATAATTTTGGTATTGTCCCACACTTCGGTTGTGCTTGACAAAGCACCGGATAGCACACTAAACCGTCCATATCCTGCCCTTGTTTTACCTCCAATACCCCATGTGGACAAGGCTTCTTTTAATAACTGCATAACCAAATTATTCCAGTAAACCGGGCCGCGAACGGCAAACAGAAAACTTCCGGATATCGCCGCGATTTTAACTGGAATGGGCGAGTCCCAATCCGCAGGTGGTACATTTTCGCCAGCGTAATAGTTCTGATGATGCGTATTGATGATTTCACGAGAAAAAGGCCCCGCATCAGCCGGAACCCACCAAGCATCCAGAAAATCAATGGCGCCTGCAGTTGCCAAAAGTTTTTGTTGGATATCATCCGAAGCGCCAAAAATAACTTTGTGGAGTGGTTTTCCTTCTTGCCAATCCGGTTCTATTTGCCCCCAAATTTCTGATGCATAGTGAGCGCAAACGCCTTTTAATGCAGACCCCGGGATGCGCGGCATTCCATACGTTGGATGAAGGCTGAGGCCAAATTCCAAAACCGATTCATTGCCCAGACCAATAAACAGTCTGTCTTTTAATGACAGTACATGGCTGACAGCCCAGGGTTGATCGGATGATAAAAATGTTTTCCACTTTTCAAACGCTTTAACGTAAGGCTTCCGATCTGTCATCGGTATTTTTTTCACCAGATATTCCAGCATCTTTTCCCGCTGATTATAACTCCCTTTTTCATCAATTGTGGAATTATACCGGGAAAACGCCAGACCAGGGTGATCCGGCATACGATTTCCGGTAATCTGACTGATCGCTTTTCGCATAGCAGGAATGCTCATAACTCCTCCCCTCCTGTTTCTGCTTTCAGTACGCTTTGTGCAAAACGTTTGTGCCACTGGCAAAGGGCAATAGTTTCCTGGGTTAAGCGCATGTAGGTTGTAAGATCGGCATCCATCGCCCGATTCATTAATTGATCATTCAGCGTCAAAATACCCATGTCTTTTAACTCTGACTCCAAGTGGTTCATCAACTGTAGATGGTGTTTTTCGTTTTTTGCAGCGTAAAACGCCAGGGCCTGAACCAATCCGGCTGTCCGCATTAAGGTAGCGGCGGAAAGAGAAATTGAGCCATACTTTTTTTGAATAGCGCTGTTTTCTATACTCCTGACATTTTCAAATACCAATCGAGCTCTTTTCTGATTTCTTGTTTGAATATTTTTCATGTCGCCTCCTGCCCCATAAACCGTATATGGCACAATCCCTTGCCAGTGGTGGCTTTTCCGCCCAGTTGAAGGGTAAGCGGGCTGCCTGTCAGATCTGAAAGAACATCCACCGCCAACATCTCTTTTTTTCCAAAAGTTTTTGTAGCTGCAATAACGCCTGAGAAGATAGCCTCGGATGGAACGGATTCTTCATACCAGAGAGCTCCCTTATCCACGGTTCCTGTAGTTTTGTTCAGCCGGATTCGGGCAGTTACAGGAAGGGCGGTAGTGCAGAGGAATCTAAAAACAGTATCGGAAACCAGGGTGATACGTGGCATTGCCACATCGGCTCCCCAATCTGCGTCAAAAAGCATGGTGCTTAAAAAATTGCACCAACTTTCCCATTCGGGCGCATCACTCCTGATGATAAGATCAAGGTCTTCAAGCACCAGATGTCCTTCGACACTGTTTGTCGAATTGGATGAAACCATCGCTTCATTTGCCTGCAATGATGGAACAGGAATCGAGAGACTGCTGATACCCGCATAGTGCATATCCCGTAAAAAACGGGAAAGAGTTAGTGGACAGGTGACATAGGAAAAAACACCAACAAAAGATCTAACCGGCAACAGCAATATTCTCCCATCAGTGATCATCATGGCCGAAGCGTGAGCTTCAGAGTTGTCATCCTGCAAATCAGGACCAAACACCGAGAACAGCTTGTCTTTTGGTAAAATGCGTTGAAAATAATCCCGCATCACCCCTTTGATGGATGATCCTGGTATTAAAGGAAAATTGGTGGATGCTTCCTTAGCTGTGGGCATGTCGATATCATCAACACCCTGACCTGTTCCGCAATGCACGTCTGTCAACGCTTGTACAAAAAACAACTTTTTAAGACAAAAATGATTATCCATTTATCGTTCCTTATCTATCAGAAGATTATTTATTCGATCCAGTTGCCCACGAGAATTCGCCCGAATCCGTCCCTACGAGCCTGCTCGTTTTCGCACAGAGAAATATTCCAGAGAGATGCAGCAGCGGCAGTCGTATCGGCGGCATCTGTTTCAACAAAATAAACTGCTCCTGCCTGAACCATTTTGCGCATGGGCTTTGGCGCGCCATCCTTGCCGATGGTCATATCCCATCCATGACTTGGCAGCCACCTTGGTATGCAAGCGCCGCGCAGTCGAACACGAATACCGCTTCCAGGAACTTCAACATATTGGTCAGCTTTAATGGTTTTAAGAAGCCAGTCCGGCGCCCACCCGCCATCGAAAATACCAGGCGTTGTCAAAATTAACCGAAATCCTTTTCCTTTTCCAAGCCCGTCAGGAGGTTCTGGCCAATCCACCAGGCAATTGCCCCACTCAACAAAGGCAGGCCGGCGGTCACCCCCCAAAGCTGCAACATCTGTAGAGGGAAGCTGGTCGTTTTCTGAAATATCGATCCGTGCAGCGATAACAATATCCGATTTAAAACGGATACCCATGCTGGTGAAAATCTGCGATTCCGCCGCCGCACCCGTGGCGGATGCAATCGCCACATGCGTACGCTCTTCAATTTCAGATGGACTCAGTCCGATTTCATCTGCATTGATGGGGCCGAGTACACTACCTTTGACGAGCCACTGTTGATAGTAGTTCCATTTCCAGAATGGAGGCATGTTCTTTGCCGGCTTTCTGGGATCATTCAGCCAGGCATAGCAAAAATCATCCCAATCAATGTCTGTGCCTTCTACTTCATTATTTAATGACACAGTGGACAACCGTTTTATATCAAGCCGATCATCTTCTTCTGAAACAGGAAATCCTATGGCGTCTGCAGGTGCAGGCAGAAATACCGAATAATGGTTGTGCGCGTTTTTACAAGCCGGTAAAAATGCGGTCATGGCGACTTTCCGAATTTCGTCGATCCGGTTCTGATCATAGGATTTAAAAAAGACCGGGTCTCTGAGTGTTCCAATAACCGTTCGCGCCATACCGATAATTGTTCCGGGGCGTGGCCAGTTGAGGCTTCCGGCCTGTGCGGAACCAAGCTGTCCAAAAGGTCTGCCATCTCGCAGGATTAGCGGATCTCGCGGTGTAATAACAAGATCGGTGGGGATCATTCCATTTCTCCTTTTTATTTGGCCTGGTTCTTGGCATCCGCGATTATCCTGGATAATACCAATTCATCCGCCAGTTGTTTCAGATTGCCGGTATATCGTGCGGTACGGAGGATTGATTCAAGTTGTTCGCTTTTTAGTGCGTGCTGTCCTTGGCCGCTTCGTTTTCGCTTTAGAATTCGAACGAATTCATAAGCAAGAGCGTTATTGGGAAGACCATCAACTGTCCAAGCTAAAGACCCATCTTCTCCAAACTCATGTGCGAGATGACGAAGCTGATAGCCAAACTTATCGGGAATCAGGTCTTGTTGATGAAACAGCGCCCATTGACCCAGTCGCTGAGCAATACCGCTCGACCAACTGTCGGCAGTACTCAGGGGAGCTCCGCTACGTTTATCCAGAATTACCGCAAGTGCATTTTTCCCTTTGACCGATTTGGCCAGCTTTTCAGCATGTCGGGCAAGATTTAAAGACAGGTTCATGGGCCTCAAATGATGAACGATGGCTACACCAATGGACAGTGTAGGGGGCAATGGATTGTCTTTCAATATTTGGTGCATACAGGATGAAAATTGCTGCTGAAGAGCATCCGAACATTCAATGGCCTGATCCAGTGGCACAAATGCCAGGACATCATCTCCGCCACTGTAAATGAGGCTGCCATAATGTTTTTCCACAATGGTCCGACAGGACTGGGCAAACCGGTCAAGTTCGCGTGATAATCGGCGATGAGACTCAATGTCTTCCAGGTTGTTAATGGTTTTTCCCATGGAGTCCCCATCACCCAGAAGGATGGCTGTGTACGGCAGTGGTCCTTGTTTAATCCCTGAACCTGTATGAATAATTCGAACTTTTTTCACAATGTCATCGATGGTGTCTGAATCCAGATCATTCTCCTCAAGCTCTTTTTTAAGGCTGAATGGATACAAAATACGTGGGGATAGGTTTGAAAGCGGTTTCCGATGCTCTCTGTCCGCCACCCGATCAATTTTTATACCAGAATGTCTGATCGCCTCAGCAACTGTCTGCATTGCCAGTACCGCATCCGGCTTATTCCATGCGCCACGTAAAAAAGGATCTGCAGCCAGATCTGAAAGGCTTTCAAATACGGGTAGTTTTTCATCTCCGCCAAGTTGCAGACCGTAGCGCTTAACCCATCCAACGGCATCCAGCTCTTCCCCTTCCTTGATCCCTCGCTTGCCCTTTGCACCCATGCGTTGCTTATCACTTAAAACCGATTCTCGAACACCATCCAGACTTGATTTGGGCAGTCCTCCTTTTTCTGCTTCAACAGGTGAGGATTGGTCAAAAATTCTAATCGTTTTGCGTGCGGAAAGGATTCGTTCCACCCTTTCACGAGCTGCCATGTAATCGCCGTTTATCAGTACCCATGCGCCGTATATTTCCAGAAAATCATCTATTTGCTCTTTGAACAGATCGATGTTGACCCGGTCCAAATCTTTTTTTCCAAGGGTCTTCATGGCCAGTTCGTCTTTCCAGAAAGTAAGAATATCGCTCTTGACTGTCTCAAAAACATTACGGGGGTTGTCGGATGTTAACTTTGCCAGAAGCTTGTTGGGGACTTTCATTTCTGATCCCACGGTCAATTCGATCTCGGCGTTGCTGAGATTTGGGAATATCAATTCCGCACGCTGACGATAAAGGGATAGCGCCCCCTTTTTCGCCAATTCAGAGAGGAGATACGAACCGAACCAGAGGTCCCGAAGTCGGCGTGCGGAGGCTATGAAATCCTGCACAGGACCGATGGAAATGGCCATGAGATAATCGCTGGTGTTTTTCATTGTTTACCTCCACAGCCCAAGAAAAGTACATCTTGATTTGGCATCATCGCTTTAATAAGCGCAGTGTAAGGATCAAGCTCATTTAATGGCGGAAAATCCATTAAATGCTTATTGGCAAATGAAAATTTTGGCTGGTAACAATTTTCGCTCCGATTATGACCAGAGATTTCCAAACCAACTGGCATTGGAGATTTTAGCAGCAGGCAGATTTGACCAGCTTTGGTTTCCGATAATTTCGTTACTTTCAAAATAACAGGGCTTGACCAGCGGTCTTGAATATTACCAGCTTCATCTCTTCCCAAAAGCGTGTAATCCATCTCTTGTGGAAAGTGGAACAGAATCGGCAGACCATAGGCTCCCCTGGGGAAAAAATCGCTTTTTTGCAATTTTCCGGTTAGATGAAAATTACGGATAGCCGTTGGTTCAGGCCAGGTACTCTTGCCAAATGGTTTTTTATTGCCGGTATTTTTATCAATTCGGTATTGTCGAAACCCCTGGTACTGTTCGATCCATGTTTTCCATAGGGAACGGATTCCTAAAGGAGGAATGAATGTTTCCATGATTGCAAGGCGTGCTCCGATAATGCTTGGCCAAGGACGTTGAAAGTTTACAGTCTCGAAAGGAATAGATTTATTTAACCATGATACGACATCCTTGACGTTCTTCCATTCAGGCCAGAGAGTTGAGTACAAAGATCCCATCCCACGTCGTGTTCTGGAGCCAAGTCCACCGAAAAGGTACCACAGACCCAATGTTTTCATTATTTCATCTTGTTTGTCGTTGGGACAAGATGCAGTCAAATTAAATTTACCACCATCGATAAGTTCAAACTTTAACACATCATTTCCGCTATCATCCTTGGAGTTATCCAGTGGGAAAATAACGTATTTGGGTAGTTCAGTAGCGTCCGGCTTTGCATCTTTTTTATAGGGTATTTTACGCCAATTGTTGTATGTGACCGTTACAGCAAGATGAACCTTGGATGCCTCTTTGGTGCTGCCCCACAGATTCATTTCACGCTGCTGAAGCTCCTCAACCGTCCGACAATCCTGAAATGTACGCCACCAGAAACGAAGTTGCCCCCGAATGGATTGGGTTCGAATCGGCATATCCATGTCGTTTTTGAGTGCATCTACACCACCCCCAAGCATTGGCGTGATCAGTGCGAGATCTTCAATTTTTATCGTACAATACCCTTTCTTGTTTACACCTTTTTCAATAGAAATGGCGGGTAGCGCCTGCTGGTTAATCTCCCATCTCATTTGATCTCCTTTCCTATCTCAAATTTATTTTCTATTATCGTGAAAAAATATACTTGGTGAACTTGTAATTGCCTACGATATATATCATTTTGTGTTTCAAGATAAAAAATTCAGTAAAACACTCAGGGATGGATATCCCTATGCGCTTAAGGCATCTGTGTCAATAACAGTCTGATCTTTCTCAGGCATATAGCTCCTCATCTTTTGTTGTGTTCCATCTCCACCCGTCCCAACCCCATTGATGCCCCCTTGCCGGCATGAAGCAAGCCGACTGCCTGCCACCAGGCTTGGAGTTCGTCCGTACAACGGCAAGCAGACCCAACCAGTCCACCCATCATCACCTTGCGGTGTTGCCGGCTGGAAAAACGGGCATAATCCACCCATTGCAGATCATCGGCAATTTGAGCAGTCGGCTCAAATTGGGTTTGCAGCTTCAAAAACATTTCCCGACCCAACGGCTCGCCGGTGTGAAACAGACAGTTCAACGCTTCCAGTCGGCAAGCGATTGTCGTGAAAAAAAACGGCCAATCCATCTTTTCCAGATATTTCCCCTGCTTTCTTAACCGAACTGGCGTTAGAAAAAATATCTGGGAATCGACAGATTGCGGAATTTTGGAAACCCAATCTTCAAGCGGAAACGGTTCTGCAGCATCAATGATAGCCTCTGATTCGAGCGAAATCGCCTGCTGATCGCCGCCTGGCAGTTTTTTCCACAATCCGCTGATGGTATATGTATGTCTTTTGGCGCCAAGACCGACAGACTGACCTTCTCGTATGGCGGCAACCACAACCGGCAGCAATCTGGCGCATTCGCCGATCAGTGTGATTTCAAGCTCTTCCTGACCATTATTATCCTTGGGATGGGGATACAGTATGTAGCCTCTTGGCGCATCTTTAATACCGGGACGGCTTGTTGCTTTTTCAAAGAGCATGAAATAGGGACAATGTTCTTTGGTCAGACAGAGCTGACAGGGAGGCAGTTCCGGGAAAGGACAGATCAGCCGCCTCATCTCCCAGCCGATCACGCCCCGCCAGGCAGACCCCAAATAGTTTGGTAGGATGGATCGTTCGGAGATGCGGATACCAAAGTTAATCTTTAAAACGGGTAAGTTTCCAAATAAAGCAGATGGTGTCAGTTCGTAATACTGTGCTGATAGTTTCATGGTATCACTTTTCCAATCATGTATTCATCCGTTTCTTAATCCTATCCCTTTGATTCCCGGATCAGGTTTGCGAAATGGTAAACAGAATCCGGCTGAAGTATCCTTTCATCGATACATGAATGGAAAAAACCGCGCAGGATTTTTCCACACCAAGTTCAGCAAATTGGGAATATCGCCTTCCATCAGCGGCTCAAAATATGCCTGATTCAAAAATCTGGAGGTACGTATCAATTCCAGGACAGACTCAACAGATGTTTCATGCCGGGGTGTTAAAAATCCGGCATGAAACAGTCCGGAAAGCGGCAGCAAAGCCATTACCCGGATCGTTTCATCATTTTGCTCACACAGCTTAACGCTTTTTTCAAAATAATCCCTTGCAAGGCCGGTAGCGTTGGATCCCATCGCCAGCCGTCCCAGATTGCAGGTGATCAATTGATTGGGATGAAACTTTTCAAAAACATTGTCCGCCAGTTCCATTATCAGTTCAGCAGCCAACCGGTTTTGAATCGAATCGCCAGAATTTTCATTTGTGTCGGCAAGATATCGGATAGTTGATAGTTGCTCATAAGGGTTTAGTTTATACCAGGGTTTTATTTCAGAAAGAGAGTTGATTTGCAGATAGCGATGCAGAGCCAACCGGGCGGCAAGCTGATCGCCAGCATCCAGATGGGCATATACCAGATAAGAAAACTCCCGAATCCAGTCATCGTAAAGCTCAGGGGCATTGGTACTGTCAAACTCAGCCTGGGCCAGTTTCACATTCGCCAGAACCCTGTCAATGTATCCCGGACCGCAAAACCCGAAATTCTGGGCAAGGGTGCCATACATACATCCCAGAACGTAGCTGATACCGCGTTTGCACCGCTCTTCCTCCGCCATTGCCTCCGCAAATTCATACGGCGGCTCCGGACAAAATGTGTAGGTGTTATGGCGTGAAACGAACAAATCGTTGATAAATTTGCTATAGTCTTCCGGATAATCGGAACGTACTTTATGGCGAAGTTCCTGCGCGGTCCGGCTCCAGGAATTTGTTTTTTCATTTTCGCCGCAGTGATTGGCACGTTTCAAGTTTAAGGTCGCCCATTTGAAGGCCAACAAGGGAGAGCATTTTTCCAAAGCTGACAAAGATGCCTTATCAGGAAAAAATTTCTCAAGGGCGGCGGCGTGTCTCAGATCCCGGTCCGCAGGGGCCAGACAATCCTCCAGTTTACCCACAAGGGTTTTCACTCGACCCGAGTCCGCCAAAATGGCATTGATAAGAAGTTTCCCATTTTCTGATGCGATCAGCCATTCCAACGATTCCCAACCGATATTAAGACAATTGTCAACCAGCCTGTTGGCGTCGCTTTGCATCTGGAGCAACAACTCCACATCTTTTTCATTTCCGGGTGCATACCGCCGCGCCCACAACCAGGCATCTTTCAGATCGCTTACCGATCCGGTCATCATGCCCGAAAATTGCTCAACCAGGGGAAAGGCCACATTGGGAACCAACAGCAGCCGAAACTTATTCCTGCTTGCGGCCCGTGCCTTGACCGGAATATCTGCAACCGCTTCGATCGAAAAAACAGGAGAATTGTAATCTATGGCTCCGGTAGCCAGAAGATTTGATGATAGCGCCTCGCCGGTCAAAGTGGAAAGCGCGGCTAATGCCAGCGGCAGTCCCATGGACCGTCCATGTACATTCCATTCGGCATCCGGTGGCATCAGCGGAAATGTGAATAGATTACAGAAAATGCCGCTGAATGCCTGCGCAGCCTGAAAT
The DNA here is from genome assembly GCA_964647225.1 of uncultured Anaerolineales bacterium. Classification (GTDB taxonomy): domain Bacteria; phylum Chloroflexota; class Anaerolineae; order CG2-30-64-16; family CG2-30-64-16; genus CAZYHE01. The sequence continues at coordinate 2,085 of CAZYHE010000026.1, read as the reverse complement.
GCATCAATAACAGCCCCACGGCTGGTGATGTCCAGATGGTCCATCAGCCATTTCGGCCAGTTGGGGCAGGATGCATCTGTCCGCGCGCCGACCATGAAATAATAAATGTTAGCCCCTTTCCCCTCGGAAACCATCACTACCGGTACCAGACGCCAGTTACTGTTTCCATTAAAGATTTCTTTTGGCAGCAAATCCGGATTCAGGGAATTGATGAATTTACGCCTTGCATGCTGAAAATTCGCATGTTCGGGGAATACCAACAGAAAGTGGGCCGCAAGAGATAAATCCATCAACCTGCTATGCGTCTGCGGCAGCCTACTCTTTACCTCATTACTTAAATCACTGAGCTCTGGCCAGGATTTCGGCCAGTCAATCAGATCTGGCCGGGACAAATTGCAAACAGCGCAATCAGGAGCCAAGGCTTCCACGATCAGAAGATCAGGAGCTATTTTCTCGTCCATAATCAATATCCAATTACCAGCATTTTCAGTTTTCCCGTCGGATCAAGCAGATATTCAGAAGTCAGATTTTTGAAAAAATATCCACCACGGATTTCTCCGGTTTCAAATGCCAAGGAAACGAGAGTACCGTCCGATAACAACCACCCAAAAAGAAAGGCGACCTTCTTGACCTGTTTCAGCTCTGATGGAAGCTCTCCGCTGATCTCCAGACGGTTTCCGACTATCTTTTGATGGCGCATCCGAACATTCATCGGTTTGATATCAATGATATCGCCATTCTCTACCTGTATCCATTTGGCGGTAATAACCCGTCCGTCATAATCCGCTGCCTGCATGGGCATAAATTCCGGCCTGAAAGCCGCCGCCAGCAACGTGTTTTCGAAACTGAAAGATTCCATGGCGGCCAATGGCCATTCCAGCATCTGTCCCCAGCGTTTCCGGACATGGTTCATCATGTCTTCGACAGAGGAATACCGCCAATTGATCGTTTTTTCCGCCTGCCTTTCGGATAGGTCGGAAGCGGCATCCGCGAATGGCGTAATCAACCAGGCTGGCAAAGGTATATCCGCCATGTCATCGGAAACTTCTTCCGCATGACGGGCGGCCAGCACCATATCCAGACACTCCAGACACTCATGTATGTGATCACCGACGATCTTTTCGTCTTCAGTACTCAATTCATGGTACGCATAAGCCAGCACCAGTTCTTCTGCAGGGCAATTGGGCGCGGTTGCAGAACTCACTTTAATATTTCGCCGTGCCGTATTCAGTAGTTTCACAACAAAAGTTTCCATGATCGTTACCTTCTGATATTGTGTGGATATTCCCTGAAAAAACCTTTCCAGAATCCTTTCCACTCCTATTCTATTTAGACAATACAAAATATGGAAATGTGACATGTCCATGAAAAAAAATCACTCCAAAGACAGATCAGCTTCCGTAAAACCTTTTTCGTACATCAGTTGTTTCACCTCAACCTCAAATCTGCTTAACGTTCCGCCAGGCCGTGTAAAACGTTTTCGAATGCGGGCGCATTCGCGATTGAGTGTATCCTCGGTTGGATGTATGTTCTTATGCATCAGAAGTTGTTTTGCCATATCCTCATACGTGAATTCATCCAGATACCAGCGTATCAGCATGGCGTCTTCCGCCTTATGTTGCTGATTTGAAAGCCGTTCCAGCGCTTCCAAAAAAATCTGATTAACGATTTTTCCAGATTGCGCCTTCAGTAAGCATTCTTCCATAGACTCCTGTGCATCACCAATCCTGGAAATATCTTCGGTGTTCACAATGGATATTTTTGAAGTGTTTTTTGGTTTTGCATCATCTTGATTGTCTTTTTCCGCCCCATCCCCATCGCTATCGCCTTCTTCAACAGGGAGTTCAGAGTCGGGAAGAAGTTTTTCAGGCAAACTCCGAAATTTCAGCCGTCCCATAATGTACGATTTTAAGGAACAGTTGTGAACTCCCCCGTACTTACAGAACGCATTACCCGAACACAACTCGATGTAAAATTTATGGAGAATGTCTTCTGCGTTATCTCTATTTCGGAATTGAATGAAACGATACATCGTCGAATAATGAGAGGAAAACCAATGGTTCAGCGATGTGTTATCACCATTAT
>CAZYHE010000025.1:9194-16923 GCA_964647225.1 uncultured Anaerolineales bacterium | reverse complement strand
CCCCGCGGCCGTGGCGGGCGGGGGATCAATGCGAACACTCATGCAGGAACCTCCTGAGTTGGTTCGAGGTGGTGAGTAATCTGAATGTGCTCAGCCTGGTCGTGGCGCAGGGCGATCAGCGCGCCGCGGATGCGATAGGCGACCGGGTTGCCGCTGGGGCTGGCGAGCGCGGCCTCGATCTGCGTGCCCGGCAGGATGCCCAAATCCAGGAAGCGCCGCCGCTCCGCGCCGCGGCAGGCCGGCGCGATGGCCGCGACGATGGCGTGCTGGCCGGGTTTCAGAGAGGTCAGCCGTTGCGTCAGGCTGGCCGGCGCGCGCGCCGCCAGCGGCTCAACGCTGATGTTGCCGGCCAGGATCGGCGCCAGCAGGTGCTCGTCGCCGTCGGCCCAGAAGCGGATGCGTTGGGGTGTGGCCTCCAGCACCCGCACGGTCACGCCCGGCGCCAGCCCTTCGGCCACCAGTTGGGCGTAGACGGCCGCCGGCTCGTCCTCCAGGTGCGCGATGCGGCCCGCCTCGCCGGCCGCCAGTTCAGTCAGCATCCGCCGCGCCGGGGTTTCCACCTGGCCCGCGGCCGTCGGGATGGGGTCGCCGTGCGGGTCGTGGGTCGGGTTGTTCAGCCGAGAGGCCAACGCCTCGACCTCGGCCGCGGAGAGCCGATGCTCCTGCTGGTGCGCACGGCTGTGCCATTCGCTTTCCCGGTAACCGGTCTCTTCGGCCAGGTAGCGCTCCCAGAGGCGATGCGCCCGGATGACGTGCAGGGCGTGTTCCGTGCCCGTCGCAGTCAGGCAGATCGAGTCGGGGCCGAGTTCCAGCAGTTGGCGCTCCGCCATCTTCGTCAGCAGGCCGGCCGCCTGGCCTGTTGTGATATGGAGCGCGGCGGCCAGACTTGCGCGGCTGGAACACCGCCCCTCGATCTGCGCTTCATACAGATGCTTCAGCCCATCCTCGATGAGCACGCGCTCAGTTATCTGCCGCGCCCGCTGCCAGCGCCAAAACGCGCCGCGTTCGGGCCAAAAGCACAGGGCCAGCACCCCGCCGAGTGCGGCGGCGACAACCAAAGATAACAATGGATCAGGCATGATGTTCACTCCTTTTTTGTTCAAACCGCAGCGGCCGCATCCCGTTGAACGTCACCAGCAGCGACACGCCCATGTCCGCCAGGATTGCCAGCCAGAGCGAGGTGACGCCGAACAGGGTCAAAATGATGAAGGCGAGTTTCGTGCCGAGGCTGAAGGCCAAGTTTTGTTTGATCAGCGTCCGCGCGAAACGCGCCAGCCGCATCGCAAACGGCAATTGCGCCAGACCATCCGCCATCAACACCGCATCAGCGGTCTCCACCGCCTGCGCGCTGGCCGCGCCGCCGACGGCGATGCCGATGTCGGCCGCGGCCAGCGCGGGCGTGTCGTTGATGCCGTCGCCGACCATCGCCACCCGGCCGAACCGACCGCGCAATTCCTGCACCGCAGCCGCTTTGTCAGCGGGGAGCAGACCGGCGCGCGTCTCATCCACGCCCACCTGCCGGCCGATTTCACGCGCCACAGCCGCGTTGTCGCCGGTCAGCATGATCGAGACGGCGCCCAGCGCCTTCAGATCGGCCAGCACACCCTGGCTGTCCGGCCGCACCGCATCGGCCACGGCGATGTAGCCGCGCACCCGGTCGCCGTCGCACAGCAGCATCGTGGTCTGACCATTGGCGTGTGCGGTGTCTATCGCCCGGCAGAACTCATGGCCGTGCGGGTGCTCCGCATCGAACAACCCATGATTGCCGAGCGTGGCGAGTTTGCCGTTCACTTCCCCTTGCAGGCCGCGACCGGCGAGCGTCACCACGTTCTCGGCGGGGGCGTAGGTTTGGTCGAGGTTGCGCGCTTCTGCCTCGCGCACCACGGCGCGCGCCAGCGGATGCGCGCTGCGTTGCTCAAGGGCCGAGGCCAGCGCCAGCACGTCGTCACACTTTTCGCACGCGTCACCCGTGGCGCAGTCAATGGCCCGCACGGCCGTGACCTGCGGCGCGCCGTGCGTCAGCGTGCCGGTCTTGTCGAAGGCGAAGGCGCGCACCTGCGCCAGCATCTCGAGGTGGGCGCCGCCCTTGATGAGCACCCCGCGCCGCGCTGCCGCGGTCAGGGCGCTGATGATCGTGACGGGCGCGCTGATGACCAGGGCGCACGGGCAGGCGATCACCAGCAACGCCAACGCACGGTAGAGCCAGCCATGTCCGGCGGCCGTTTCCCAGAAGGGCTGCCCGAAAAAGAGCGGCGGCACGCTGGCGACGAGCAGCGCCGTGATGACCGTGGCCGGCGTGTAGTAACGGGCGAACCGGTCAATGAAGCGCTGGCTGGGCGCGCGGTTGCTTTGCGCTTCCTCTACCAGATGGATGATGCGGCTGAGGGTGTTGTCGGCGGCGAGGCGGGTGACGCGCACTTCCAGTGCGCCGCCGCCGTTGACCGTGCCCGCAAAGACCTCGGCGCCGACCGCCTTTTCAACCGGCACGCTCTCGCCGGTGATGGGGGCCTGATTCACGTCGCTGGCGCCCGCAGTCACCACGCCGTCCATCGGAATGCGCTCGCCGGGGCGGACAACGATGACGTCGCCGACTTGCAATTCCTCCACCGGCACGTCCTCGATCCGCCCATCAGCCAGCCGCAGGCCGCGGGCCGGGGCGAGGCCCATCAGCCCACGCAGACTGTCACGCGCGCGGTCGGTGGTGTAGCCTTCCAACGCCTCAGCCAGCGCAAATAGGACAATCAGGGTCGCGCCCTCCAGCGGCTCGCCGATGATGACCGCACCCACGGTCGCGATAGTCATCAGCAGGTTGATGCTGAAGTCACGGTTGATGAAGAGCGTCGTCAGCCCGCTGCGGGCGATGGGGTAGCCGGCGAGGAGCATGGAGACGATGAGCAGACCGCTGGCCGCGATCGGATTCAGTCCGAGCTGCTCGCCAGTCCACGCCAGGACGATGCCCAGGCTGCCCAGCAGCGCCAGGCGCGTCTCGGTGCGCGCCAGCAGGTAGCGCCAGAACCCGAGCAGGCCATGCGGCCGCGGTGTCGGACGCGGCGCTGGCTCGGCCAACTGATAGCCGAGAGAACGCACGCGCTGGCTCAGTGTTTCCAGCGGCACATCGCCGGCGAGGCGCAGCTTGCCGGTGGCGAAATTGACCTCGACGCGATGCACACCGGATAGTTGTCGCACGCCTTTCTCAACCGTCCGTGCGCAGTCGGCGCAATCCATGCCCTGAACAGTGTAAAGCCTATCTGTCATCGTGCCGATCTCTTTCAGCAGACCCGTTGGCGGCTGTTGGCGCTGAATGCACCCAGACGCGCCGGGTCACTTCGGTTCCTGCGGAGCGCATCTGACCGGCGACCCGAAAGGTGACTGGGCCGGCGAAAGGCGCCATATCGAGGGTTTCCACTTCAGCTCCAGGGACGAGGCCCAACTCGCTCAGATAGCGCAGGAACGCCGCATCTTCGTCGTCCACCTCGCTCACGACGGCAATCTGGCCTACGGGCAACTCGGCGAGCGAGATTTGCGCCGCTTCAGCGATCTCACCCTCGGGCGATGGGATGGGGCTGCCATGAGGACACGTGGCCGGGTGGCCCAGGAAGGCCGCGAGGCGATCCACCAGCGCGTCCGACAAGGCATGTTCGAGCTTGTGGGCTTCATCATGTACTTCATCCCAGGGCACGCCCAGCGTATCCACCAGAAACCGCTCGACCACCCGATGGTGGCGCGCCACCGACAGCGCGGTCCGGCGGCCCGCGGCGGTCAGATCGGCCCCGCCATACGGCGTGTGGGAGACCAGATCAGACTCGGCCAGCCGCTTCACCATGCCGGTCACAGACGCCGGCTGTACTCCCAACCGCGCGGCCAGGGCTGAAGTCGTGGCGCGCGCCCCGACCTGCTCCATGTCGTAGATTGTTTTCAGATAGTCCTCGGCCGCCGATGTGGTCATTTGTTATTCCAAAAAATAAATTTAGGATAGACTAAATTCGCCCGTATTGTACACCATCTTCAGGGGCTGTCAAATCTGGGGATAGAAAGACAGAAAGAGGACACAGAAGTGCAAGAATCGCGCCCCCACGTGCAAGACAAATCTGCAGCGGCGCGGTATAATCTCGCCAGGACACCCACGAAAACGCCTATGAAGACCTGCATCATCGCCGAACACGATCCGTGGGAAATCCGCCTGCTACGCATCTACGTGGAGCGGCTGGGTTTCCGGCTGGTTCACGCGTTCGACGGCCAGGATACGCTGCGCCTGGCTTGCGCCGAACAACCCGACGTGATCGTGTTGGACGCTGATCTGCCGGGCACGCCGACGGGCGCCGATCTGCTGGCGGTGCTGCGGATGGATCGTCGCACGCGCGCGATCCCCGTGATCTGGTTCTCCTGGCTCGACGGGGCGACCGCCGCCGCTGAAACTGCCAGCCCGGTCAGCTACCTCAAGAAACCGGCGACCTACGAGACCTTCGAGACGGCCCTGGCGCAAGCGGGCGTCCGGGCGCAATTTGAGTAGGACAGACCCACAAAGGAGAGAATCATGAGCAAGCCCAAGATCACACGACGCACGTTCCTGGTTCAGATGGGCGTGGTCGCGGCGGGCGGCGCGCTGGCCGCGTGCGGTGGAGCCGCCACGCCAGTCCCCGCGCCACCGGCGAAGGCCCCGGAGCCGACCAAGGCGCCGGAACCGACCAAGGCGCCAGCCGCCCAGCCGACCGCCGCGCCGGCCGCGACCAAAGCCCCGCCGCCGACTCAGCCCCCGGTTGCGCCGACTGCGGCAGCCCAGGCCACCGGCAAATACAAGGAAGCGCCTGCGCTGGCCGAGCTGGTCAAGGCCAGCAAACTGCCCCCGGTGGACAAGCGCCTGCCGGAGGAGCCGTTCGTCATCAAGCCCGCCGATAAGGTCGGCAAGTACGGCGGCAAGCTCTCCAGCATCGTCGCTGACCCCACCGGCGACCTGATGGAGGTCGAAGGCTCGATGGGGCGTGGGCTGGCCGGCCGCCCCTATGACCTGAAAATCGTGATCCCCTGGGCGGTCAAGAGCTGGAAGCTGTCGGATGACCGGAAACAACTGGCCGTTCAGATGCGCAAGGGCCTCAACTGGTCGGACGGCAAGCCGCTGACCACGGCGGATGTGCTGTTTTGGTACAACGATGTCCTCCTCAACACCGACCTGACGCCCAAAATTGATGGCAAGTGGGCGCCGGGCGGCAAGCCGATGGTCATCAAGGCCAGCGACGACTACAACTTCACGATTTCGTTCGAGACCGCCTACCCGGCGATCCTCGACTTCCTGCCGAACCTGAACCCGTGGGCGCCCAAGCATCACCTGTCGCAATGGCACATCAAGCACAACGACAAAGCCAACGACCAGGCCAAGAGCGAGAAGTTCGACACCTGGGTGGCGGCGTTCCAGTTCCACGCGGCCGGCGCGCAGCAGCAGCAAGATGTCAAGATGCCGACGCTGAACCCGTGGGCATTCGAGAAACAGGATCAGCAGGGCAATCGCACCTACAGCCGCAACCCCTACTACTGGATGGTGGACACCGAAGGCAACCAACTGCCGTATGCCGACGCCATCGAACGCGTCGTAGTCGAGAACAAAGAGGTGCTGACGGCCAAGATCCTGGCCGGTGAAGGCACCCATCATATGTGGTTCCTGAGCCTGGCGAACTACCCGCTGTACAAGCAGAACGAGGCGAAGGGCAACTACACCACCAACCTTTACCCCGACCTGCGCGCCTCGGAGATGGGCTTCTGCTTCAACTACACTCACAAGGATGAGGTGCTGCGCAAGCTCTTCAACGAGCTGAAGTGGCGGCAGGCCTTGTCGCACGCCATCAACCGGGCCGAACTCAACGAGCTGCGCTTCGCCGGCCAGGGCATCCCGCGCCAGCCGATCATGCATCCGGGCGCCACCGGCTACAAGGAAGGCGTCACGGATCAGTACTACACCAAGTTCGACGCTGCCGAGGCCAACAAGCTCCTGGACGAAATCGGGCTGAAGTGGGACGCCGACAAGAAATTCCGGCTGCGCCCCGACGGCAAGCCGTTGGCGCTGACGATGGAAGTGGATGCGGGCCGCGCCGACCTGAGCGAGGTCTGCAACCTGATCAAGGGCTACTGGGCGAAGGTCGGGGTCAACATCAGCGTCAAGAGTCAGGATCAGCAGTTCTTCATGCAACGCATGCGCGCCAACGACCACGACCTCGGCGTGTGGGCCATCGGCGGCTCATCCGAGGTCTACTCCCGGCAGAACGAGCCGATCCGCTACCGCCCGCCCTGGCACTGGACGAACACCCCGCTCGGCGGCCCGCTGTGGCGCCAATGGTTCGACACTAGCGGTAAGGAAGGCCTGGAGCCGCCGGAGATCATCAAGAAGCTGTGGGATGTGAGCGAGAAGTGGCGTCAGGAGCCACTCGGCACCCCGGAGTACACGAAGCTCTCCGAGCAAATGCTGCAGATCAACGCCGAGAACTGCTGGTGCATCGGCACAGTGGGCCTGGTGCCGCGCGTGGGCATCATGAAGAACACCGTGCGCAACGGCCCGAAGAAAGAACAGATCCTCAGCATCGAGTATAACACCTGGACGTACTATCTGCCGGAGCAGTGGTATCTTGAGGGTTGAAGTTGAGTCGTAGGGGCGGGTTTTCCGCCGTTAACCCAGGTCTGCCGTGGATGGCGGCAGCCGGATAACTGCGGATTCCCCGTTGATGCGAGGAAACCCGCCCTTACATCAATCGCACGAGGTCAGCGACATGCTCAGATACATCCTCCAGCGCATCCTGCTCTTCATCCCGACCGTGTTCGTAATCTCGGTCGTGACGTTCACGCTGATCCAACTCCCGCCCGGTGACTACATCACGGTCTACGCGGCGCAGTTGGAGGCATCGGGCCAGGAGGTGAGCGAGCAGTTGCTGACCGCGCTGCGCGGCCGTTACGGGCTGGATCAGCCGATCTACGTCCAATACGCCAAGTGGATCGGCAACATCGTGCTCTACGGCGACTACGGCCAATCCATGCAGTGGAACCGGCCCGTGGCCGACCTGATCTGGGATCGGTTGTGGTGGACGATCGCACTGTCGGTCGGCACGCTGATCTTCACCTGGATCGTCGCCTTCCCCATCGGCATCTACTCGGCGACCCATCAATACTCGGTGGCCGACTATATCTTCACCTTCATCGGCTTCTTCGGCCAGGGGGTGCCCGACTTCCTGCTGGCGCTCGTGCTGATGTGGCTCGGCTACAGTTGGTTCGGCGTGGAGGTCGGCGGGCTGTTCTCGGCCGCGTACAAAGACGCGCCGTGGAGCCTGGCGAAGTTCGCCGACCTGCTGCGCCACCTGTGGGTGCCGGTCGTCGTCCTGGGCATCGCGGGCACGGCCGGGCTGATCCGCACGATGCGCGCCAACCTGCTCGACGAGCTGCGCAAGCCGTATGTCGTCACCGCGCGGGCCAAGGGGATGAAGGAGCGGGCGCTGATCTGGAAGTATCCGGTGCGCGTGGCGCTCAACCCGTTCATCAGCGGCCTGGCGTATGTGCTGCCGGGCCTGGTCTCCGGCGCCACGATCATCTCGGTCGTGCTCAGCCTGCCCACCACCGGCCCGATGATGTTGCGCGCGCTGATGAGCCAGGACATGTACCTGGCCGGCAGCTTCCTGCTGTTGTTGAGCACGCTCACGGTGCTCGGCACGCTGGTCTCCGACATCCTGCTGGCGTGGGTTGACCCGCGCATCCG
>CAZYHE010000025.1:0-9094 GCA_964647225.1 uncultured Anaerolineales bacterium | reverse complement strand
CCAAATCGCGCAAAGATCTCCAGGGCGAGCGGCTGTTCACCGCGTCGCAGTGGCAACTCATGTGGTGGCGCTTCACGCGGCACAAGCTGGCGGTGATCAGCATGGTCGTGCTGATCGTCGCCTACGGGGTCGCCCTGTTCTGCGAGTTCGTCGCGCCACACGACCCGAACCGATACGATCCCCGCTGGGTGCTGGCGCCGCCGATGAAGATCCACTTCATGGACAAGGATGGCCGCTTTCACCCGCAGCCGTTCGTCTACGGGCTGAAGTCGAAGCGCGATCTCGAAACCCTCGCCATGGTCGTCGTGCCCGACGAGAGCCGCGTCTACCCGCTCAAACTCTTCGTGCGAAACGATCCGTATGAGCTGTGGGGACAGTTTCCGGCCGACCGGCATCTCTTCGGGATCGAAGCCGATGATGACCAGATGTTCTTCATCTTCGGGGCCGATGAGTTGGGCCGCGATAGCCTGTCGCGCATTATCTATGGCGCGCGCATCTCGCTTTCCATCGGGCTGGTCGGCGTCTTCCTGTCACTCATCTTCGGCGTGATCCTGGGCGGCATCTCCGGCTACTACGGCGGCGTGGCCGACCTGATCATCCAACGCGTGATCGAGTTCCTGCGTTCGCTGCCGGCCATCCCCTTGTGGCTGATGCTGGCCGCCGCGTTGCCGCCGACCTGGAGTTCCATCCGCATCTACTTCGGCATCACGATCATCCTATCGTTCATCGGCTGGACGGGGCTGGCGCGCGTGGTGCGCGGCCGCTTCCTCGCGCTGCGCGAAGAGGACTTCATCCTGGCGGCGCGGCTCTCGAACGCGCCACGCATGAGAATCATCCTGCGCCACATGGTCCCGTCCTTCGCCAGCCACCTGATCGCCAGCATGACCCTTTCCATCCCGGGCATGATCATGAGCGAGACCGCGCTCAGCTTCCTGGGGTTGGGCTTGCAGCCGCCGATCGTCAGTTGGGGCGTGTTGCTCCAGTCGGCGCAAAACCTGCGCTCGGTCGTGCTGGCGCCGTGGCTGCTGCTGCCCGGCCTGTTCGTCGTGATCGTGGTGCTGGCGTTCAATTTCATGGGCGACGGCCTGCGCGACGCGGCCGATCCGTATTCGATGTAACAACAGCACGGGCGCTGAGCTGGCCGAAGCGGCCCCTTCGACAAGCTCAGGGGGCGGCGCCACTTTATTGAAGAGGTCACATGACTAGACCCAACATCCTCTACATCTTCGCCGACCAAATGCGCGCGTCGGCCATGGGGTGCATGCACGACGAACCCGTGCAGACGCCCAACCTGGACCGCCTGGCGGCCCAAGGCGTGCTCTTCACTCATGCGTTCGCGAATACGCCCGTCTGCACGCCGAGCCGGGCCTCGCTGCTCACGGGCAAGCACGCGTTGAGCGCGCGCCTGGTTGTCAACGACCTCCGCCTGCCGGAAGATGAGGTCAGCATCGCTGATGTGCTGGGCGGGCACGACTACCGCTGCGGCTACGTCGGCAAGTGGCACCTCGATGGCATCTCGCGCCATATGTTCACACCGCCCGGCCGCCGGCGCCACGGCTTCGACGACTATTGGGCCGCGTACAACTGCAACCACAACTACTTCGACCCGAAGTGGTTCGAGGACGATTCGCCGGAACTCAAGCGCGGGACGGGCTACGACGCCGACATCCAGACCGACCAGGCCATCGGCTTCATGGAACGGTTCGGCGGAGATCCCTGGTGCCTGTTCCTCTCGTGGGGGCCGCCGCATGATCCTTACCGGATGGCGCCGAAGGAATACCTGGACATGTACCCGCCGGATCAAATCACCCTGCGGCCCAACATGGAAGGGATGGATCGGGAGTCGGTCGCGGGCTACTACGCCCACGTCTCGGCGCTCGACCACAACGTGGGCCGGCTGATGGCCGCGCTCGACCGGTTGGGGCTGGCCGATGACACGATCGTCATCTTTTCGTCGGACCACGGCGACATGCTTTGGGCGCACGGCCGGCGCAACAAACAGCAGCCCTACGAGGAGAGCATCCACATCCCGCTGATCGTGCGCTGGCCGGGGCATCTCCCGGCGGGCCGGGTCGAGGATCTGCTGATCGGGGTGTCCGATCACACGCCGACGCTGCTGGGCCTGGCCGGTGTGCCGGCGCCCGCGACGATGAACGGCCTCGATCTGAGCGGCCGCCTGTTGGGCGAGGACGCGCCCGCGCCCACGTCGGTCTTCATCAACGAGTATGCTTCCTTCGACCAGGCGCAGGCGTGGCAGCCGTGGCGCGGGGTGCGGACGCCGCGCTATACTTATGCGCGCTGGCAGCAAGGCGGCGCGCTGCTGTTCGACAACGAGACCGATCCGTATCAGACGCACAACCTGGCGCACGAGCCGGGCCAAGAAACGCGCCTGGGCGAACTGGAGGCCGAACTTCAAGGCTGGCTGATGCGGCTCGGCGACAAGTTCATGGCGGGCGAGGCGCACATCCGGGAGCTGGGCCAGGCCGAGGAGTGGCAAATTCGCCAGGAGCACTTCTACGGCTTTGGAACGCGCAACTTCTGAGACAATCATGCCCACGAACCATCCCAACGTCATCATCATCATGACGGACGAGCAGAAGGCCACCGCGCTGCCGATGTACGGCAACGCGGTGGTGCGAACGCCGCACCTGGCGCAGCTCGCCGCAGAGGGTGCGCGCTTCGAGTGGGCGTTCGCCACCTGCCCGCTCTGCGTCCCGGCGCGGGTCAGCCTGATGACGGGGCGTTTTCCCCACACGACCGGGTCGCGCACGAACCTGTTCCTGATGCGACCCGGCGAGCGGCATCTGCTGGATATCATGCGGGAGCACGGCTATCGCACCGGGCTGGCGGGGAAGAATCACTGCTTCCGACCGGAGGAGCTGGCGAAATTCGACTTCCTGCGCGAAGCCGGGCATCTCGGCCCGCTCGATCCTGGGGATGCAGCCAGCGCGGCCGCCCGCCAATGGATCATTGACTCACAGGTGTTCGCCAAAGCGTGGGGCGCCGAGCGCAACCCGCACCCGTCAGAGGCGCTCGGCACGGCCTGGATCACCGACCGGGCGCTGGAATTCATCGCAGAAAACCAGGCGCAGCCTTTCTTTCTCTGGTATTCGATCGCGGACCCGCACACGCCGCTGCAAACGGCCAGCCCATATGCGGAGATGTACGCGCCGGACGACATCCCGCTGCCGCCACAGATTAAGAATGAAATCGCGGCCAAACCACCCGCGCAGCAGCTCGACTACCGCGTCTTCGCGGGGGACAAGGTCACGCCAGAGATCATGCGCCGGGCGCTCGCCATCTACTACGGCATGAACAGCTACATTGACGACCAGGTGGGCCGCTTCCTGGCGCGGCTGGATGAACTGGGGCTGGCGCAGGACACGATCATCGTCTACCTGTCGGATCACGGCGACTACATGGGCGAGCATGGGATGATCCGCAAGAGCAAGGCGCTCTACGACTGCCTGTGCCGCATCCCGCTCTTCATCCGCTGGCCGGGCCGGGTGTCGCCTGCGGTGTACGACGATTTCGTGTGCATCGAGGACCTCCTGCCGACGCTGCTGGAACTGCTCGGCTGGGAGACGCCGCCCGGCGTCCAGGGGCGCAGCTTCGCCCCGCGGCTGCTCGGCGGAGAATACCTGAGCCGCGAAGCGATCTTCGGCGAGCACGGGCTGGAGGGCGCGCCCTACCCCGCCGACACACCGATCCAGGCGCCGACCGGGCCACTCACGCCCGACTTCCTGCCGCGGAACAAGCTGGGGACGCGCGGCCGGATCAAGTCGGTGCGCACACGTGACTGGAAGCTGGTGCATTATCCCGGCCAGCCCAGCGGCGAACTCTACGACCTCCGCGCCGATCCGGGGGAGCTGCACAACCTGTACGGCGAGCCGCAATATACGCCGGTGGTGCAAGACCTGCGCGTGCGCCTCCTGGATTGGCTGATCGAGAGCGAAGACACCCTGCCCCCGGCGCCGCCAGGCGACATGGGGGGATAAGGGAAGGATTGATTGATGGAGCAGGATCATCTCATCGAGGTGCGCGACCTCAAAACCTACTTCTATCTCCGCGAAGGCACGGTCAAGGCCGTGGACGGGGCCAACTTCAGCATCCTGCGCGGGAAAACGACGGGCGTTGTCGGCGAGAGCGGCTGCGGCAAGAGTGTCACCGCCCAGTCCATCATGCAGATCGTCCCCAAGCCGGGCCGTATCGTGGGCGGGGAGATCACCCTTTGGCCGGGCGCCGGCGCGGCCCCGGTCAAGATCACCGACCTGCACTCCGACAGCGACGAGATGCGCGCCATCCGCGGCTCGGCGATGGGGATGATCTTCCAGGAGCCGATGAGCTCCTTCAGCCCCGTACACACCATCGGCGACCAGCTCAGCGAGACGATCCTGCTGCACCAGCCGGTGAGCAAGGACGCAGCGAAGGGGATGGTGCTGGAGATGATGCGCCACGTCGGCATCGCGAACCCGGAGCGTAACTTCGCGGCCTACCCGCACCAGCTCAGCGGCGGGATGCGCCAGCGTGCGATGATCGCCATGGCGCTCATGCTCCGCCCCAGCCTGCTGATCGCTGACGAGCCGACCACCGCGCTGGATGTGACCACCCAGGCGCAGATCCTCCGCCTGATGCGCGGCCTCCAGACCGAACTGGGCATGGCGATCATGTTCATCACCCACGATCTGGGCGTGATCGCGGAGATGGCCGACGATGTCGTGGTGATGTACCTGGGCCGGGTGGTCGAATACGCCGAGGTGGACGCCATCTTCCACGACCCGAAGCACCCCTACCTGCGGGCGCTGCTGCGCTCCATCCCGCGCATCGGCGGCAAGTCGGGCAAGCGCCTGGCCGCCATCGAGGGGATGGTGCCGAACCCGCTGGATATGCCGGCTGGCTGCCCCTTCCACCCGCGCTGTTCGGACTTCATGCCGGGCCTGTGCGATGTGGTTGTGCCCGGCTACACGACCTTTGGCGCGCGCCACACCGTGGCGTGTCATTTATATGGGCGGGAGGGGGCATGAGTCAAACGTCAAACGCCAAACGTGAAACGTCAGACGAGCATATCCTCCTGCGCGTCAGCGGGTTGAAGAAGTATTTTCCGATCCAAAAAGGGTTCATGCGGCGGACGGCGGGGTATGTGCGCGCGGTGGATGGGGTGGATTTCTACATCAAGGCCGGGGAGACGTTCGGGCTGGTAGGCGAGAGCGGCTGCGGCAAGACGACCACGGGCCGCTGTGTGCTGCGCGCCGTCGAACCGACGGCCGGCCGGGTGCTGTTTCGCGATCAACAGATGGGCGAAGTGGATGTGGCCGGGCTAAACGAGGCGCAACTGCGCGTCTTCCGCCGCCACAGCGCCATGATCTTCCAAGACCCCTACTCCTCGCTCAACCCGCGCATGACGCTGCTCGATATCGTGGGCGAGCCGCTGCTGAACAACGGTGTGCATGGTTCCGAGCGCCGCGACCGGGTCGAACACCTCCTGGCATTGGTGGGGCTGCGCCCCGAATACAGCGTCCGCTATCCGCACGCGTTCTCCGGCGGGCAACGGCAGCGCATCGGCATCGCCCGCGCCCTGGCGCTCAACCCGCAGTTCGTCGTCTGCGATGAGCCGGTCTCGGCCCTCGATGTCTCGATCCAGGCGCAGACGCTCAACCTGTTGCAAGACCTCCAGGACGAGTTGGGGCTGACCTACCTGTTCGTGGCGCACCAACTCAACGTCGTCGAGCACATCTGCGACCGGGTGGCGGTGATGTATGTCGGCAAGCTCGTAGAGATGGCCGGCACCGAGGCGCTCTTCCAGGCCCCGCTCCACCCCTACACCGAGGCGCTGATGGGCGCGGCGCCGCGGCCCGATCCGCGGCTGCGTCGCGAACGAATCGTGCTAGAGGGCGAGGTCGCCAACCCCGCGAACCCGCCCTCCGGCTGCTACTTCCACCCGCGCTGCCCCTATGCCGTCCCCCGCTGCGCGGCCGAGGAGCCGACATTGCGCGAGCTGCGGCCTGAGCATTACGTCAAGTGCCATCGGGCGGAGGATCTGACGCTGAAGGGGATCAGCGCGTACGCGTGAGGAAAAACATGACCCAACCCAACATCATCTTCGTCTTCGGCGACCAATGGCGCGCCCAGGCCACCGGCTACGCGGGCGAATCTACCGTCCGCACGCCCAACCTCGACCGACTGGCCGGCGAGAGCCTCAACCTGACCAACGCGGTCTCGAATTGCCCGCTTTGCACCCCCTACCGCGCCAGCCTGCTGACCGGACAATATCCGCTGACGCACGGCCTCTTCCTTAATGATGTGCCGCTCGACCCGAACGCGGCCAGCCTGGGGAAGGCGTTCGCGGCCGGTGGCTACGACACCGCGTACATCGGCAAGTGGCACGTAGACGGTCACGGCCGCGACGTGCCGATCCCGCCGGAGCGCCGCCAGGGGTTCCAGTTCTGGAAGGTGCTGGAATGCACGCACGATTATAACCACTCGGCGTACTACGACGGCGACTCCGACACCCCGCGCACCTGGGATGGCTACGACGCCATTGCGCAGACGCGCGAGGCGCAGCGCTACATCCGGGAGCGCAAGCGCCGCGACCCGTTTCTGCTCGTGCTTTCCTGGGGGCCGCCGCACAACCCGTATCGCACCGCGCCCGAACCGTATCGCTCCTGGTATGACCGTGCGCCCATCCGCCGCCGGCCCAACGTGCCGCTGAACACCTGGGTGACGGCCTACGACTCGCTGGCGGGCTACTACGCGCACTGCTCGGCCCTCGATGCATGCACTGGCGACCTGCTGCGGACGGTCGAAGAAGCCGGGATCGCCGACGACACGATCTTCATCTTCACCTCCGACCACGGCGACGCGGTGGGGTGTCACGGCCACGGCAACAAACAGGCGCCGTGGGATGAATCCATCATGGTGCCGTTCCTGCTGCGCTATCCCGCCCGCTTCGGCCGGACGCCCCGCAAGCTCGACTGCCTGCTCGGCGCGCCCGACATCATGCCGACGCTGCTCGGCCTGGCCGGCCGGCCGATCCCCGGCCCGGTGGAGGGGCTGGACTTCTCCCAGCACCTGGCGGGCGGCCCCGACCCGTCGGATGGCGCGGTGCTGATCGCCTGCTATCAGCCGATCGCCGATTGGTGGCACGGCGAGGGCGGCCGCGAGTATCGCGGGCTGCGCACCAAACAGCACACCTACGTTCGCAGCCTGGACGGGCCGTGGCTGCTGTTCGACAACGCGACCGATCCGTACCAGATGGACAACCTGGCCGGCAAACCGGAGTGTGCCGGGCTGGTGCGGGAGATGGACGCCTGGCTCCAGCGCAAGCTCGACGCGCAGGGGGACGCGTTCCTGCCCGGCATGGAATACGTGCGCCGCTGGGGCTACCGCGTGGATGAACGCGAGACGGTGGTCATCCCGCCGAGTATTTTGAGAAGTTGAGATGGCTTTGCTTCGTGCCTCGCAACCCCACACGACGGGCCTCGCAATGACCGGTCACTGCGAGCGTCTTTTGCGAAGCAGTCTCCTCGTGCAGGAGATTGCTTCGGCCCACACGACGGGCCTCGCAATGACGGCGCGGCGCGGGCAGACGCGGACTTAGACAAAACCCCGGCTTTCGGGTATACTCCGGTCATGCCACCATCATTCCCCACCCTGTGCGGTTCGTTCGCGGGTCGGGCAAGCCAAGTGGGCGTGCGCGTGCATAACGCCGCCTACCGGGCGCTCGGCCTGAATTTCACCTACGTCGCGTTCAGCATCCGCGACGCGGAATCCGCCGTGGCCGCGATGCGCAGCCTCTCGATCCGCGGCTGCGCGGTCACGATGCCGTTCAAAGAAACGGTCATCCCGCTGCTGGATCGCCTCGACCCCGACGCGGCGCGTATCGGCGCGGTCAACACCATCGTCAACGACAACGACACCCTGTTCGGCTACAACACCGACTGGCTGGCCGCCCGGCAGGCGCTGGAAGAAGCCACGGCCCTGGATGGCAAGGTCGCGGCGGTGCTCGGCGCGGGCGGCGCGGGCCGGGCGGTCTGCTACGCGCTGGCGAGCCGCGGCTGTGCGGTGCATGTCTTCAACCGCACCGTTGCGCGCGCCGAAGAGCTGGCCGCCGCGTTCGGGCTGGCCGGCGCGCATGGGCTGGCCGACCTGCCGGCGCTGGCCCCCTACGACATCCTCGTCAACACCACCTCGGCCGGCTATCGCGATCCCGCCAGCGCGCCCATCCCCGATGACTGGCTGCGGCACGCCGCCGGCAAGGTCGTGATGGACATCATCCCGGAGCCGCTGGAGACGCGCCTGCTGGCCGCGGCGCGCGCCCGCGGCGCGATCTGTGTGCCCGGCTGGCGGATGCGCCTCTTGCAGGCGGCCGCGCAGTTCCGGCTCTACACCGGGCAAGAGCCGCCGCTGGAGGCGATGGAGGCCGCGCTGTTGGAAGCGACGGCCGGATGAGGAAGTGACCGTTGGAGCTTATTCTGAAGCTATTGACCGTTCTGGGCCTGGCTGCGATTGAACTCTGGGCTGCAATTCCGGCGGGTCTGGCGCTTCGGCTTCCTCCGGTGGCAGTGGGTGTCACGGCGGCCCTGGGCGCCATGCTGAGCTCAACAGCCGTGGTCCTGTTGGGCGAGCGCGTGCGAGCCTGGCTGATGACGCGTCACGGCGGCAAAGCGGGCCAGGGGCGAAGTGGCGTGATCCAGCGAGTCTGGCAGCGCTACGGCGTGATCGGGCTGGGGCTGCTGGACCCGCTGCTGACCGGCGCGCCGCTGGGCGTTGCGTTGGGGCTGGCGCTTGGCGCGCCGGCTTGCCGTCTGCTGTTTTGGATCGGCCTGGGCACGGTTCTCTGGAGTGTTGCGATCACGGCGGCCGGCGCATTGGGGTTGGCCGGCATCGAGACGCTGAGCCATTGAGCCACCGGGCGAACGAAAGTAGTTGACACCTCGCCGGATACCCATCCGGCATTGTCGAGACAGGAGCTACGCAATGGAACCCGAAGTCCGCTACCACATGCTACGCCCCGGCCAGATCGTCGCCCGCCGCCAGGCGTGCCCGGTCGTCTACATCCCCATCGGCACCATCGAGTGGCACGGCGTCCACAACC
>CAZYHE010000024.1:14787-16979 GCA_964647225.1 uncultured Anaerolineales bacterium | reverse complement strand
CGCCGTGGTGCGCCTCGTAGCGCGCCTTCAGGCCGCGCAGGATGGCGATGGTGTCTTCCACGCTGGGTTCGCCCACGTACACCGGCTGGAAGCGGCGCTCGAACGCCGGGTCCTTCTCGATGTGCTTGCGGTACTCGTCGAGCGTGGTCGCGCCGATGCAGTGCAGCTCGCCGCGCGCCAGCATCGGCTTGAGCATGTTGGAGGCGTCCATGGCACCCTCGGCCGCGCCCGCACCGACCACGGTGTGCAGCTCATCAATGAACAAGATGACCTGTCCGGCCGCGTCGGTGATTTCCTTCAGCACGGCCTTCAGCCGCTCCTCGAACTCGCCGCGGTATTTCGCACCAGCCACCAGCGCGCCCATGTCCAGGGCGACCACGCGCTTCTCCTTCAGCCCTTCGGGCACGTCCCCGCGGACGATGCGCTGGGCCAGCCCCTCGACGATGGCGGTCTTGCCCACGCCCGGCTCGCCGATGAGCACGGGGTTGTTCTTGGTGCGGCGGCTGAGGATCTGGATCGTGCGGCGGATCTCCTCGTCGCGGCCGATGACCGGGTCGAGCTTGCCGCCGCGCGCCATCTGAGTCAGATCGCGACCGTACTTTTCCAGCGCCTTGTAGGTGCCTTCCGGGTTCTGGCTGGTGACGCGCTGGCTGCCGCGGATCGCGGTGAGCGCGGAGAGGACGCGGTCACGCGTGATGCCGAGCCGGCCCAGCAACTTGGCCGCGCCGCCTCCACTGCCGCCCAGGAGCGCCAGCAACAGGTGCTCGGTGCTGACGTAGTCGTCGCGCATCGTCCCGGCCTCGCCCTGCGCGTCCTGGAGGACACGGTTGAGTGTGCCGCTCAAGCCGGGCTGTTGGTTGGACCCATGCACTTTCGGGCGGCGCGCCAAGTCGGCCTCGAGCTGGGTCCGCACCGACTGCGGGTCTGCGCCGACCTGTTGCAGGATCTCCGGCACGACGCCGTCTGTCTGTTGGACCAACGCCAACAGCAGGTGCTCCGGCTCGATCTGGCTGTGATTATGTCGTTCGGCGAGCTCCTGGGAAGCCAGGATGGCTTCCTGGGCGCGCTGCGTGAATTTGTCGAGACGCATGATGATCCCCCTTAGCTTTCAGCATTCAGCTTTTAGTATCCAGCTTCTCCGTTAGCGGAGTGTTTGTGGTTTGTTAGTGAATTGTGAGAGTGATGCTACACGTGTCCCCTTTGTTTCCCCGTTTCCGCGCCCTTTGCACTCGCGCGCGGGCCGTGCTGTACTGGCTGTCCATAGCGGCCCGATTCGGTATCAATGCCATCCGTCTAAGGTTTGTCCACCTTTAGGGGCCGGGCTTACTGCCCGGCGGCGCTTCCTGAGATATACTTCTCCTCGTTGATGTCATCCCAGGCCGGCGCGCGCCGGCCGACCTCAGGAAGCGCGATGGGCATCTCGACAATCACTCAACCCAGGCCGGCGGGGCGGGCGGCCGAAATTGGCCGCGGCCGCCCCGCTGAGCCTGATTTCATCCGGCTGGTCGGCCTCTCCAAAGCCTACCAGGAAGGGGACCGCCGCCGGGTGGTGCTCGACAACGCCTCGGCCGAGTTTGGCCGCGGGGAGTTTGTCGCGCTCTTGGGCCGCAGCGGTTCCGGCAAGAGTACCCTGCTGAACCTGCTCAGCGGGATTGACCGGCCCGACGCGGGCCAGGTGTGGGTGGGCGGTCAAGAATTGACCGCGATGTCGGAGCGCGACCGCACCCTCTTTCGACGGCGCCAGATCGGCTTCATCTTCCAGTTCTTCAACCTGATCCCAACGTTGACTGTCCTGGAGAACGTGACGCTGCCGCTGGAGTTGGGCGGAACCGCCCTCAAAGCCGCGCGAGCCGCGGCCGAACCGCTGCTCGAGGCGGTCGGCCTGCTGGATCGCGCCGGGACCTACCCCGACCGGCTTTCCGGCGGCGAGCAGCAGCGGATCGCCATCGCCCGCGCGCTCGCGCATGATCCGCTGATCGTGCTGGCCGATGAGCCGACCGGCAACCTGGACGAAGACACCGGGCAGGGGGTGCTGGCGCTGCTCGACCGGTTGACCCGGCAGGCGGGCAAGAACCTGCTGATGGTGACACATAGCGCCGAAGCCGCCGCCTATGCAGATCGGGTGTTGCGCCTGCATGACGCGCAGTTCGTCGCCTGCACCGAACAACCATGTTGATTTCAGCGCGCTCTGG
>CAZYHE010000024.1:13365-14687 GCA_964647225.1 uncultured Anaerolineales bacterium | reverse complement strand
CCGCCTTCCGCATCAATCTGACCGCGCTCAGCCTGCTGGCGCTGGTCGTCGGCATGTTCCTGATCTACAACAGCATGACCTTTTCGGTCGTGCAACGCCGGCCGCTCTTCGGCACGCTGCGCTGCCTGGGGGTCACGCGGGCCGAGATCGGCGGGCTGGTGCTGATCGAGGCGCTGGCGATCGGCATCCTCGGTTCGGCGCTTGGCCTGGGCCTCGGCTTGATCCTGGGTCAGGGCGCGGTCCGGCTGGTCACGCAGACGATCAACGACCTCTACTTCGTGGTCACGGTGCGCGGGTTGGTCATCGCGCCGGAGAGCCTGGTCAAGGGCGCGGTGATCGGCCTGGCCGCGACGGTGGTCTCGGCGGCGCTGCCGGCCTGGGAGGCGGCGTCCGCGCCCCCACGCCTGGCGCTCTCCCGTTCCAGCATCGAAGACCGGGCGCGGCGCGCGGTCCCGGTGACGGCGTTGGCCGGGCTGGCCGGGCTGGCCGGCGGCGGATTGCTGCTCGCCCTCCCGCCGCGCGCCTTCGCATCGCTCCCGCTCGTCGGGCAAGATGGGCCGGGGCTGGCGCTCACCATCAGCTTCGCCGGCATCTTCTGCGTCACCATCGGCTTTGCGCTGCTGGCGCCCGTCGTCACCCTGGGGCTGCTGCGCGGCAGCCTCCCGCTGACGAGCCGCGTCTTCGGCGTGTTGGGCCGCCTGGCCTCGCGCAGCGTCACCGGCGCGCTCAGCCGCACCGCGGTCGCCATCGCCGCGCTCATGGTGGCGGTCTCGGTGACGATCGGCGTGGGCCTGATGGTCGGCAGCTTCCGGGCCACGGTCGTCGCCTGGCTCGGCCAGACGTTGTGGGGCGACATCTACATCTCGGCCCCCAGCCTGACCGCGACCCGCTCCGCGACGCCGCTCGACCCGCAGATCGAAGAGATCGCGCGCAGTTGGCCCGGCGTCGTGCGGACCGACGTTCTGCGCGCCACCGATGTCGCCTCGCCCGCGGGCCGCATCGCCATCGCCGCGGTCTCGGATCGTGACTTCACCCTCCCGCGCATCTTCGTCTCCACCGACGGGGGCCGGCCCGCGGCCGCCGAAGCGATCCAACGCGGCGCGGTGCTGGCAAGCGAGCCGCTCGCCAACCGGCTCGACCTTCCTGCCCGCGGCGCGACGGTCACGCTGTTCACCGACCGCGGGCCGCAGGTCTTTCCCGTGGCGGGGATCTATCGCGATTATTCCACAAGCGAGGGAACCGTGATGATGGGGCTGGATCTGTACCGGAGTTTTTGGGATGATCCGGCGATTACCGCGGTCGCGGTCAAGCTGGCGCCGGGC
>CAZYHE010000024.1:3067-13265 GCA_964647225.1 uncultured Anaerolineales bacterium | reverse complement strand
TGCCGATGCCGTGGTCGCGGCCCTGGAAGACCGGCTGGCGGGGCTGTCCAGCGGGGGCGGCGCGCTCGTCCGGCCCAACGCGGCGCTGCGCGGCGAGGCGTTGGCCGTCTTCGATCGGGCGTTCGCGATCACCGGCGCGCTGCAAC
Organism: uncultured Anaerolineales bacterium; assembly: GCA_964647225.1. Taxonomy (GTDB): domain Bacteria; phylum Chloroflexota; class Anaerolineae; order CG2-30-64-16; family CG2-30-64-16; genus CAZYHE01. The sequence goes on along the minus strand of CAZYHE010000024.1, from coordinate 13,119 downwards.
TGCTGGCCGCGCTCGTCGCGTTCGTCGGCGTGCTCAGCGCGCTCCTCTCGCTCCAGCTCGAACGCGGCCGCGAGTTGGGCGTGTTGCGCGCCGTCGGCCTGACCGTCCGCCAACTGCGCGGCGCGGTGCTGCTGGAGACCGGGCTGATGGGAGCCGTGGCCGGGTTGCTCGCCATCCCGACCGGATTGACGCTGGCGCTCGTCCTGATCTACATCATCAACCGCCGGTCGTTCGGCTGGACGCTGGAACTGCACGCCGAGCCGGGCATCTTCATCCAGGCGCTGCTCCTGGCCGTGGCCGCGGCGCTGCTGGCCGGCGTCTATCCGGCGATCCGCATGGGGCGGATGTTGGCGGCCGAGGCGTTGCGGGGGGAGTGAGCCGTGCGCTAGGCGGTATTGCTATTTATCATACAGGAAACAGGCGGCCTGTTGTTCGCGGCCGTCCACCGTGTACAGCGGCGGCATGGACTTCATGCAGCGATCCATGCGATTCGGGCAGCGCGGATAGAAGCGGCAGCCGCCCTCGACCGTGGCGCGCAGCGACTCGTCCGCCACCCCCTCCAGCACCGCGCCCCATTTGATCTCGGGGTCGGGCACGGGCACAGAGTTGATGAGCATCTGGACGTAGGGGTGTTGGGGCCGCTCGATCACATCTACCGTCCGGCCGCGCTCGGCGATCAAACCCTGGTATAGCACGAAGATGTCGTCGCCGATCTGGTATGCGGTGCTCAGGTCGTGGGTGATGTAGAGGAACGACACGCCCAGGTCGTCGCGCAGCTTGAGCATCACGTCGAGGATCATGGCGCGCAGCGAGGCGTCCACGGCCGAGACCGGCTCATCGGCGATGATCAGCTTGGGGTTCATCATGTAGGCCCGCGCCACCATCACGCGCTGGCGCTGCCCGCCGCTGAGCTGATGCGGGTACTTCTCCAGCACCTCCTCCCCGCGCAAGCCCACCACCCGCAGCGATTGCTCGATCAGCTCGCGCGCCTGCTCCTTCGAGTAGCCCAGGTCCAGGTGCGCGATGACCATGTCGTAGATGTGCTTGACGCGGTAGAACGGGTTGTAGACCTCGTAGGGATCCTGGAAGACCGCCTGCACCTCGCGGCGATAGGTGGTCGCGTCTGCCCCTTTGAGGGTGGCGACATCCTGGCCCTTGTACAAGATCTGGCCCGAAGTCAGGTTGATGAAGCCCAGGACGGCATTCGCCAGCGTCGTTTTGCCGCTGCCGCTTTCGCCGGCGATCGTCGTGATGACCGCGGGCTTTTCGGGGATCGCCATGCTGAAGTCTTGCAGCGCAACGACCCGGCTGCCGCCCGTGAGGAAGCCGCCGCCATAGACTTTCGTGGCATTTCGTACTTCAAGCAAAGGTGTGGCCGTGGTCATGCGTCCTTCTCCTCTTTGCCGTAGAGATAGCAGGCCACCCAGTGATCCGGCTCTCTTTGTATCATCGCGGGCGGGACTTTTTTGCAGACATCCATGACGTGGGGGCAGCGCAGTTGGAACGCACAGCCTGGCGGCGCGTTGCGCAAGTCGTGCGTCAGCCCGGAAGTGATCTTGAGCGGCTTGCGCTCTTTGATGGATGGAATGGATGCGATCAAGAGCTGGGTGTACGGGTGGAGCGGGTTGCGGAAGGCGCGCGTCACCGGCGTCACCTCCGCGATGTTGCCGGCGTACATCACGATGATGCGATCCACCATCTGCGCTTGCAGGCCCATGTCGTGGCCGATCATGAGCATGGAGACGCCCAACCGGTCCTTGACATCCAGCAGCGTTTGCGCCACGACGCGCTGGACGACCACGTCGAGCGCGCTGGTCGGTTCATCCGCGATGATGATGGGCGGGTTGAGCGCGATCGCCATGGCGATGCAAGCACGCTGCTTCATGCCGCCGCTCAACTCGTGGGGATACTGCTCGTATACGCGCGGTGGCAGGCCGACCAGCGAGAAGAGCTCCATGATGCGCGCCTTGAGCTTGTCCTTGGGTTGCTGCCCCGCGTGCGTGAGGATCGCGCCGCCGATCTGGTCGCGCACCCGCATCACCGGGTTGAGCGAGTTCATCGCGCCCTGCGGGATGAGGGACAGCTCGCGCCAGCGCCGCTCGCGCAACTCCTCGGCGGTCAGGCCGAGCATGTTGTGGCCGTTGATCAAGATTTCGCCGCCCAGGATGCGCCCCGGCGATTGCACAAGCTGGAGGATGCCCATCGCCGCGGTCGTCTTGCCGCAGCCTGATTCACCCACCAGGCCGACGATCTCGCCCTTGTAGACCTGGAAGCTGATGCCGTTGACGGCGATTACGTCGCCCTTGGGCGTTTCGTAGTGTATCCGCAGGTTCTTGACATCGAGGACCACCTCTCGGTTGCCCCACGCCGGCGGAGGATTGCTGATCGCGGTCTGCGTGACCATTACTTCACTCCTCTCAAGCGCGGATTCGCAACCTCATCCAGCCCGGTCGCGATCAGGAAGAAGCCGACAAAGATGATCGTCAGGGTCAAGATCGGGAAGCCCAGCCACCACCACATGCCCCGCAGCATCGCCACCGCGCGGATCGCGTAGTAGATCGTCATGCCCAGCGTGGGGATGCGGGTTGGCCCCAGGCCCAACGCCTCCAGGCTCGACGCGGCCAGGATCGTGCCGGTGATATTGCCCGACAGGCTGGCCGCGATCCACGGCAGCATGTTGGGCATCATCTCTTTGAGCATGATCTCCAGCGGCGGCACCCCCGAAAGCCGCGCCATGCGCACGTAGCCGCGCTCGCGCAGGGTGAGCACCTGGGCGCGTACAAAGCGGGTGGGCGCGGGCCAGGCGAACAACGCCAGGATCAGCGCCATCGTACTCAACTCGATCTGGCGCACATAGGCCGAGATCGTGATCAGCACGGCCAGGGCTGGGATGGTGATGACCGAGTCGGCCAACGTGCGGATGACGTTGTCCACCCAGCCGCCCATATAGCCGGCCGCCGAGCCGAGCACGATGCCGACGCCCATGCCGATGAGCGCCGCGATCACGCCGACCTGCAGCGACATCGGCGCGCCGGTCATCAGCAGAGCCAGCATGTCGCGGCCATTGCTTTCGGTCCCCAGCGGGTTCTTGGCCGTGCCGACATATTTCACGCCGTCCACCTCGACGGTGATGCCCATCGGGGGCAGGTTCAGCTCGGCCGAGCCGACGCGGGCCAGCTTGGTGTCCCAAAAAAGCGGCCCGACCAGCCCCAAAAGGACGATGAAGAGCACCATGCCGGAGCCGACCAGGAGCTTGGTGTTCAGCCAGGGGTTATCCCAACGGCTGAAGCGCCGGGCCGACTTGGGTATGGGCGTATTCGAGGTTTGTGCAATTGCCGATTCTGCCATACTTCCTCTCCACTAACTTGAACAAGCCGATTCTGGACAGGATTTACAGGACGAACAGGATTCCAATCCAGATTGTCCTGTAAATCCTGTTCGTCCTGTCGAAATCTACTTTTTCTGGTATGTAATGCGCGGGTCAATGAGCGGGTAGATCAGATCAATGATCAGCACCGTGGTCGAGGTCGCCATAATCAGCAGGAAGGCCACCCCCTGGATCACCGTGTAGTCCAGGTTGACGATGCCTTGATAGAAGACGTAGCCGATCCCCGGATAGGCGAAGATATACTCCACCAGGATGGACCCGCCGACGATGCCGCCCAGGCTGAGGGCCAGCGCGGTGAACTGGGGCAACACCGCGTTGCGCACGGCGTACCAGGCGAAGATGCGCCGCATCGGCAGCCCTTTGGCCTGCGCCAGGATCAGGAAGTCCTCGCTGTCAATCGAGATCATCATGCCGCGCATCCCCAGCGCCCAGCCGCCCATCGAGGTGAGCACGATCGCCAGCGCGGGCAGCGTGCCGTGGTAGATCACGTCAAGGATGAACTTCAAGTTTATGCCCGGAGTGCTGTCGCCATAGCCTTTGGAGAAGGGAAACCACTTCAGCCCGAAGGCAAAGATATAGATCAGGATGATCCCCAGCATAAAAAATGGGATGGAGGTGAAAGAAAGGCTAAACGGCAAGATCCGTTTGAGCCAGCCGGGCGTTTTGCGCCACCCCAACAAGGCGCCCGTGATATTGCCAAAGAGAAAGGAGAGCACGACCGAGATGCTCAGCAGCCCAATCGTCCAGGGCAGGCCGCGACGTAACGTACTGATGACAGGCTGCGGAAACTGCGAGAGTGAATACCCCAGGTCAAAGCGGAGCATGTTTCCAATATAGCGGAGATACTGGATGTACATGGGATCATCCAGGCCGAATTTTTTGCGCCACGCTTCGATGAGTTCCGCGGAGTTTTCAATGTAACCAGACTGGTTGATCATGCGGCTGATCATCGCAGCGACCGGGTCGCCGGGCGCCAGGCGCGGGATGATGAAGATGATCGTTGTGCCAATCCATACGGTCAAGAAAAACATTAGCACACGTCTGGCGACATAGCCGGCTGTAAGTCCACGCATACGCTACCTCTTTACATTTGGATCAACCGCTTACACAAGGGTCGTCATTGCGAGGCCCGTCGTTTGGGCCGAAGCAATCCCAACCTTAGCCAAAGATCGGGATTGCTTCGCTTCGCACCGCGAACACCCTGCGGCGCTTCGCTCGCAATGACTCAGCGAGCAAGGCCGGGCTTACTTCGCCGGCTTGATGTTGTGGATGATGATGTGTGTGCTCTGCCACCAAGTAGTCGAATGCAGGTAGTTGTTCTTGGCATCCGGCCAGTTGGTCCAGTAAGTGGTGTCGAACGGGATCAGCTTCTTGGCCTGGGTCACCGGGATCGTCGGCAGCTCCTTGTAGTAGATCGCGAGCGCCTTCTTGGTCAGCTCATCAATCTTGGGATCGCCCAGGGGCAGGGTGCCGATCTGTGCGATAGCGTCCGAGAATTCCTTGTTGTCCCAGCGCCAGCCGTTGTTGCTCGCGCGCTCGCCCACCGGCTTGATCCAGCGATTGCTCAGCGTGTCAAGCGTACCCCACGGCTCATTGATCGAACCGCAGTTTTGCCAGCCCATGCGGGTCTCGAACTTGCCGAAGTTCAGGTTGTCGCCCCAGGTGGCGCCGGCGATCTTGCGGTGCGTAGCGTTGATGCCTGCGGCCTGGAACATCTCGACGAGTTGGTCGGTGATGCGTTGCTTCTCGATGAAGGCCTCGTGGGTCTCGATCGTCATGGCGAGCTGCTTGCCGTCCTTCTCGTAGAAGTTGCCCTTCTTAACGTAGCCCTTGGCCTTGAAGACCGCTTCGGCGGCGGCTTGATCCACCTTCCACAGCTTGTCGTAGTTGGGATCGCCCTTCATCATGTCCACGAAGCGGTTGAGCGGAGGATAGGCCGGGAACGGGGATTTGGAAGCGATCGTCGTGCCTTCGTAGGCGATCTTGACGATCTTCTCGCGATCAATCAGCATGTTGATCGCCCACCGCATCTCGGGATCGTTCCAGGGCGGCAGCGTGGTGTTGAACTCGAACGTGCGGGAGCACGGATCGAGCCAGGCATAAGGCAATTGCGCCTGCCAGGCGATGACTTTCGGGTTCTTGGCCTTGATCGCCTGGAACGCGCCCAACGTCACGTCCATCAGGCTGTCCAACTTGCCATCGGCCATCAACGCGGCGCGGGTCTCTTCGGGGCCGGCCCAGGTCCAGACGAGCTTCTTGGGCTGCGGCAGCGGCTTGAAGCCGACTTTGGCGCCCCACCAGTTATCATCACGCACGTAGGTGAATTCGGTTTCGCTGATCGAAGCCAGCTTGTAGGGGCCGGTGAAGACGGGCCAGCCCTTGGCTTTGTCGTAGTTCTTGAAGGTCATCGGGTCCTGCCCTTCCCAGATATGCTTGGGCAGGATGGTGGTGCTCCCCCAAATTTTCACCGAGAAGTAGTCGAGTTGGAAGCGCGGGTTAGGCGTCTTGAGCATGAACTGCACAGTCAGGTCGTCAACCTTCTTGACTTCCTTCAGCCACGCCACCAAGCCGCGCTCGAAGGTGTCGCTCTTCATCAACATATTAATGGTGAAGACGACATCATCGGCGCCGAACGGCTTGCCATCGCTCCAAGTGACGCCCTTGCGCAACTTCAGCGTCCATTCGTCGAGCGCAGCGTTGGCCGTGAAGGCCTCGCCGAGCCACGGCTCGATCTTGCCAGACTCATAGTTCAGGATGAATAGCGGCTCGATCATGGACTGATGGTAACCATGATCTTTGCGGTTGCCGGGGACGAATGGGTTGAAGAGGTCGGGCGTCACGTTGCGGCCGCCGTCAATGTCGAAAATGACGGTGTCCTTGCGCTCGGCTTTGGTGTAGTCTGCTGCGGGCGCCGCTGCGGCCGGGGCCTTGGTTGGTTCGGCGGCAGCCGGGGCCTTGGTCGGTTCAGGAGCTTTCGTCGGTTCGGCCTTGGCCGGTTCGGGAGCCTTGGTCGGTTCAGCTTTGGCGGGCGCGGCGGGCGCCGCCGGGGCGGGCGCGGGGGCCGGCGCGGTACAGGCCGCCAACATGCCCAGGATCACGAGAATGCTGCACAACTTCAGGATACGGGACTTCATCTTCGAGGCCTCCTCTTGGAAGTGAAAAATTGGATTGAACCTATTGAACGTTTGTTGCTGGCATCGGGTCAACACACCGCTGCGCGGCCGCTGACCTGGCTGATTCCCCTTGCGGGAAATCCCGTCATGAGACGTTGTCCTTATCTGTTCAGTCTATAGCCGACCTCCTCTGACCTGCCGGTCATCAAGAAAATAGGTCTCCGCGTGAAGGGGAGCGAAGTGACATGGAGCCAAATGCGCCTTCAAGTCTAGCACAAGTGGGTATAGCTGTCAAGTCGCAGTTTGCCGCGGCATCATAAAAGCGTGGCGATTTTCACACGGTCTTGCGGGTTCTATTTTCGAGGTACATAGATCCACACATAGGCCGGCGTCGCCTGCGTCGGGGTCCACCACTGCGGCGCATAGTTGGCCCAGATCGCGTTGCGCACCGCCGGCGGCCAACGGGCCACGATCATCGGCTCGCCGAAGGGCGGCTCGTAAAGCAGAATGGCCGAGAACTCCCGGCGGCCGATGGCGGCGATCAGTGGGCTGGCATCCCACCGGCCGGTGCGTTGGAGTTGCGCGAACTCTGCGGGTTGCAGATAGAGCGGCCGGCCGGTCGCCGGGAGCAGCCCCATGTACTCGTCGGCCAGCACCGGGCCGGGCGCATCCTGCACGATTTGCGCCAGGTGGGCAATTTCGGGGGCCAAATACACCTTCTGCATGGTGCTCGGCACGATGTCGTTGCGCGACCACGCTGCCAGCCAGTTGACTTGGAGCGCCAACAGCAGCACGGCGCCGGCGCGCAGCCAGGAGTTGCGGCCCGGCCAGGCGATGACCGCGCCCCCGGCCAGGCAGAGCGCGGCCGCCAACTGATACACCAGATTCGCGCCGGCCCCGGAACGATCCACGAAGAGCAAGACCACGGCGGCGCTTAGCACATACGGCGTGACGAGGGGCCACGACCGGGTGGGATACCACCAGCGCTCCACAACCATGAAGCCGATGGCGGCCAACGCCAGCAGCCACGCGTTCAGGAGCAGCCCGGTGAGCTGCGCCATCAGGCCGACCGGTGAAAAGCTGGCCGCATGGGCCGTGCCCAGGTTGAAGGAGAAGCCGCCGGCCGTGATCCCATTCAACGCCAGGAAGCCCGCCAGACCGCTGCCGCCGAGCCAGGCCGCCAGGGTCGCGGCATGCCGATAGCGTCTGCCCTGCAGCAGCCAGGCGAGCGCCGTCACCGGCGCGACCAGCCCATAGGCGAGCCGGGTGTAGAGGGCCGCGGCGAACAGCGCGGCGGCCAGGGCCGCGCCGCGGCGCCGGTCGGGCCAGCGCACGATCACGAACAGGCCGGCCCAACTCAGCGCCAACGCCAGCGAATCGGCATGATCCAGGGCCGACCACTGCATGATTTGCGGGAAGGCCAGCAGGGTCAGCCCACCGGCGACCGCCGCGACGCGGTCGCCGGTGACGGCGTGCAGGGTCAGGCCGAGGAAGAGCGCGGCCAAGAGCGCGCTGATCAGCGCGATGGCGCGGCCATACCAGAACGCCGGGCCGAAGAGTCGCGCGAAGGGCGTCTGAACCAACTGGAAGAGCGGCGGATCACCGGTCAGCGTGAAAGGCGGCCCATCCAGACCGGCGCGATAGATCGTTTCGCCGCGCGCCAGGCGCAGCACTTGATCGAGGATCGCGCCTTCGCCGTATTCCAGGGGGAACGGGAACGGCAGCGCGACCAAGGCGTGGCGCGCGAACTCGTAGAGCGCCAGCCCCAACTGGCTGAACAGCACGAGCAAGGCCAACGTCGCAATGACGCCGAACCAGGTGAGATCTAATCGTTTGCGCAATGCGTCCTCATCGGTTGAAGCGGGCACGGTCGGAGACCGGCCCGAGCGAGTGAGTTGGATTGGCGGCTATTGTCCGCGATACCGCTTGACATTCTCCAAATGCTCCGCGAAAGTCCGGGCAAAGACATGCCGGCCGCTGCCGTCCGCGGCGGCCATCAAGAACAGAAAGTCGTGCGGCGCGGGTTGGAGCACGGCCTCGATGCTCCGCAGGCCGGGGTTGGCGATGGGACCGGGCGGCAAGCCCTCGTTGAGATAGGTGTTGTACGGGCTGACCACGCCGGCGTATTCCTCCAGGAAAACGGGCGTTTTCCACCACTGGTTGGTCTGCGGCTGATAGCCCATCGCATACTGCACCGTCGGGTCGGCCTCCAGCTTGATGCCTTGCGCCAGCCGGTTGAGGTAAACCCCGGCGATCATCGGCCGTTCGTCATCCACGCCGGTTTCGCGTTCGACGATGCTGGCAAGGGTCAACACCTCGCGCAGGGTCAGCGGCCGGGCCTGGTTGGCCGTTAGTTGCCGGTAGCGCGGCACGACCCGCGCGCTGAAGGTGTCAAGCTGGCGCTGGAGGAGCGCCGCTGGGGTGGCTTTATCGGCGAACAGCTCGTAGGTGTCGGGGAACAGATAGCCTTCCAGCGTCGCGCCGGCCTTCCGCTCCATCAGAAAGGCGTAGCGGTCGGCCGCGCCCGCGTCCAGCCCGCTCAGGTCGCTGGTCTCCGCCAGTTGGCGATACGCCGCGCCGTCCATCACCCCGCTTGCGGTGAGGCCGGCCGCGATTTGCTCCAGCCGCCAGCCTTCCGGGATCGTGATCTGGACCGTGGCGGGCCGCGCGTGGAGCAGCGCCTCGGCGATCTGCACCGGCGTCATGTGCGGGCTGAGGGTATACGTGCCGGCTTGCATCCGATTCGCCAGCCCGCTCGCCCGCACATACGCTTCGAAGAGCCGGGCGTCGGCGATCAGCCCCTGCTCCTGGAGCGCGGCCGCGATGCCGCGCGCGGTCGCGCCCGGCGCGACGATGAACGGCATCGGCTGCGCGGTCGCGCTGACCGGTTGATGCAACGCCGCGCCGTTGGCCTGCAGGTAGGCCGACGACAGCGAGTCGGGGGAGCAGCCGATCAGCAGCAGCGCGGCCAGCAGCCATATCGCGATGCGTGTCCGCACAAACAGCAGGCGTTCATTGTGCGATGTTGGGCATCCTGAGCGGAGGGCCAGCAGGGGTTGGCTGGCCCATAGTCGAAGGATACGCCCCCATGCATGGCGCTCCGGCGTGCTTCGACTACGCCTGGCAGACCCCGCCAGGTTCCACTCAGCATGCCTACGCTTAGCGACTACGTCAGTCCCGTCATTCATCCCAGGTCCCTATTTTCGCTCGAACCGGGCCTGGAAGAAGCGCAGATACTTCGGCTCATAGACCATCTTCAGCCCGCGGGCCGACGCGGCGTTCCACCAGGCTTCCTCCACCCCCTCGGCGGTCACGTCCATGTGCGCCTGGGTGTAGACGCGACGCGGGATGGTGAGGCGCACCAGCTCCAGCTTGGGGTAGCGGTGATCGCCGGTCACGGGATCGCGGCCGGCCGAGACGACCCCGCGTTCCATCGCCCGCACCCCCGAACCGATGTACAGTTCGGCGGCCAACGTCTGCGCGGGGAATTGATCCTGCGGGATGTGCGGATAAAAGCGCCGAGCGTCCAGAAAGACGGCATGGCCGCCAAT
>CAZYHE010000024.1:0-3057 GCA_964647225.1 uncultured Anaerolineales bacterium | reverse complement strand
CGAGCGCATGTGGTCATCATCCACCGATTCTGCGATGCCGCGCGCCATCGCCTCCATGACGCGGCCGGCCATCCCACCGTAGGTATGCAGTCCTTCGTAGACCACCACCATATTGCTGGCCTCGTCGTATTTCTCGCGATCGTTCAGCGCCAGCCAGCCGCCGATGTTCACCAGCGCATCCTTCTTGCCGCTCATCGTGCAGCCGTCGGTGTACGCGCAAAACTCAGCCAGGATTTGGGCGATCTTCTTGTCCGCGTAGCCCGGCTCGCGCTGCTGGATGAAGTAGGCGTTCTCGACCGCACGCGTCGCGTCGAGCATCACGGGGATGCCGTGCTTCTGGCAGAGGGCGCGCACCTCGCGGGCGTTCTGCATGGAAACCGGCTGGCCGCCCGCCATGTTGACCGTCGCGGCCAGGCTGACGTAGGGGATGCGTGCCGCGCCGACTTTGTTGATCAGAGCTTCCAGCTTGCCCAGATCCACGTTGCCCTTGAACGGGTGCAGGCTTTGCGGGTCATGCGCCGCGTCCAGGATCACATCCACGAACGTGCCGCCGGCCAGCTCCTGGTGCAGTCGGGTCGTGGTGAAATACATGTTGCCGGGCACGAAATCGCCCTGTTTGATGTAGAGCTGCGAGAGGATGTGCTCGGCGCCGCGGCCCTGGTGGGTGGGGACGATGTACTTGTAACCGTAATACTTCTGGATCGCGGCTTCCAGATTGTAGAAATTGCGGCTGCCGGCGTAGGCTTCATCGCCCAGCATCATGCCGGCCCACTGATAATCACTCATGGCCGAGGTGCCGGAATCGGTCAAGAGGTCAATGTAGATATCTGCCGAGCGCAGCAGAAAGGTGTTGAACCCGGCCTCTGCCATGCACTGCTGGCGATACTCGCGCGTGGTCCAGCGCGTCATTTCGACCATCTTGATCTTCCACGGCTCGGCCCACGACTTTTTGTTTGCATCGCGTACCCGGGTGCGTGCTTCGTCCGTCATTGGTGTGTCCCTCCATCTATGATCGCGCGGGGCTGCGCCGCCCCGTGCCGAATACGCGGCCATTCTAACATAGCCGGGCAGGTTCGGCTAATGCCGCGACTGCGGTTTCGAGGAAAACCGCGGATATATTGACACTACCGGGGGTTTGTGATATCTTACCAGTGCCGCCCGCGGGGCGGTTCCTCGTAACCTATCTGATTCAATCCGTTCAAGGAGGAAACCGTGAAACATCGAAGTAGCGTCATCCTGTCCCTGTTCGTTCTGCTCAGCGTGATCGTGGGGCTGATCGGCTGCGCCCCGGCTGCGCCGAAGGACACCGAGATCAACGTCCTTTGCACCCCGCAGGAGCAGTGGTGCCAGGGCATGAAGCAGGAGTTCGAGGCCAAGTACAAGATCACCGTCAACTACGTCCGCATGTCGTCGGGCGAGGCGCTGGCCCGGATCATCGCCGAGAAGGCGAATCCGACCTTCGACATCTGGTGGGGCGGCCCGGCCGATGGCTTCATCGCCGCTAAGAAAGAAGGCGTGCTTGAAGCGTACAATTCCCCCAACATGAAGAACCTGCTCGACCAAAAGCTCTATCGTGACCAGGAAAACTACTGGGCCGGCATCTATGTCGGCAGCCTGGGCTTTGCCACCAACAAGAACTGGCTGGCGAAGAATCCAAATGTCAAAGCGCCTACCTCGTGGGATGATCTCCTGAAGCCGGAGTTCAAGGGCCAGGTCATGGTGGCGCATCCATCCACCTCGGGCACCTCCTACACCGCGCTGGCGACCGTGCTGCAAATCCGCGGTGAGCAGGCCGGCTGGGACTACCTGAAGAAGTACGCCGGGCAGATCAGCCAGTACACCAAGAGCGGCGCCGCGCCGGCCAAGTTCGTCGGCCAGGGCGAGGCCGCTGTGGCGATCGTCTTCTCGCACGATACCGTCAACGAGATTGACAACAACAAGCTGCCGCTGGAGTTGACCTTCCCCCTGGAAGGCACCGGCTACGAGATCGGCGGCATGGCGATCCTGAAGGGCGCCAAGCATCCGACCGCGGCCAAGCTCTGGTTCGACTGGGCGCTGACCCCCGAAGTGCAGGCGCTCGGCCCGAAGTACGCCGCCTACCAGGCGCCTACCATCAAGGATGTGAAACTCTCGCATCCCGAGCTGCTCCAAGTCAAGCTCATTGACTACAACTTCCAATGGGCCGGCGACAATAAGAAGGCCTTCGTTGACAAGTATACGAACGAACTGGCCGCGGCGAAAGACCTGAAGTAACGGGTAGATTGGTGGATTGGTAAATTGGGAGGCGGTTGCCGAGGTCTCCCAATTTACCAAACTACCAATTTCCCAATCTACCACTCCGCGAGGCGCCCGTGAACCCGACCGCATCCTCCCCTTCGATCCTGTCCACCTCCCTCCGGCGCCGCTATCGTGAATTTGCCCTGATTGCGCGCGACCCGGTGCTGATGATCAGCCTGTTGTATTGCGGCCTTTTCCTGTTTATCTTTGTCGTATTTCCCCTTTATCAAGGTACGGCGAGCGGCTTCCTGGATGCGGGCAGTACGGGCGCGTGGTATACGCGGCTGAGCCTGAAATACTTCGCCCGCTTTTTTGACGCGTATTACGGGCCATATCAGCGCCAGGTCTTTCTTAGCACGCTGGAACTGGGCCTGCTAACCGCGTTCGGCGGAACGGCCCTCGGCTTCATCTTCGCCTACACGATCGTGCGCTGCAGCCCGCCCTTCAAGGGGTTGATCCATCTGCTGGCCCTGGTCCCCACAGTCTCGCCGCCCTTTGCGCTGGCGCTCAGCACGATCCTGCTTTTCGGCCGCAACGGGCTGATCACGCACCAACTCCTGGGGATCGAGCATGTGCCCGGCGCCAACGACATTTATGGCCTCGATGGCTTGGTGTTTGTCCAGATCATCACCTTTTTCTCGGTCGCCTATCTGATTGTGCGCGCCATGTTGGAGCGGCTCGATCCCAGCATGGAGGAGGCTGCCCACAGCCTGGGCGCGGGCAAGTTCCACATCTTCCGCACCGTCACCCTGCCGCTGCTCATCCCCGGCATCGCCGGCT
>CAZYHE010000023.1:10552-17305 GCA_964647225.1 uncultured Anaerolineales bacterium | reverse complement strand
ATCAGCACGCACGGCACGGAGCGGCGTTTCCGGGTGCGCACCCCGGTGGGCAGCTTCGAGCTTGGCCTGTGTACCGACGCCGGCCGCTGGCATGTCCGCCGCGCGCCGAACTGGCTCGACCGGGCCTGGGCGCGCGTGCAGCAGATGCCGCGCTACCCGCTGCCGCCATGGCGCCGCCGCGCGTTCCGCGTGGCCGCGCCGCGGCCGGTGGTTCTGACGCAGCCGGTGAGGAGGGAAGGCTATGCAGGTCGGCTTGCTCTGGTTCGATAGCGACCCGGCGCGGGGCGTGGCTGCGAAGGCGACGGACGCGGCCCGGCGCTATCGGGAGAAGTTCGGCGCCGTGCCCGACACCTGTTATGTGAATCAGGCCGCGCTGGCGGGCGGCGAACTGGTCGTCCCACTCCAGTCGCCCGACAATGCGGCCTTGCGGCTGCGGCCGGCGCCGAACATCCGGCCGAATCATTTCTGGATCGGCGTCGAGAATGGCTGAGTAGGGGCGGGTTTCTCCGCATCAACCGGAAATTTGTCGTTGCCATGTCGCTGCCTGCCGTTCAAGACGGGCGGCGTTAACGGCGGAAACCCGCCCCTACCCCATCAACTCCGCAAACAGCACATCCATCGCCTCGCGATCCGTCAGCTTGCCCGTCTTGATCGCCTCATCCGTCGCGAGGATCTGCTCCATGGCGCGTTCCAGGCGGGCAAAGGTGTGGCGGCCGGCCTGGGTCATCAGCTTGGGCGCAGTCCACTCCTGCACGCCAAGCTCGCGGGCGATCTCCGGCGGCTTCATGCCATCCGCCTGCAGCGCCTTCGCCTGGATGATCAGCCGGTATTGCCGGGCGATCATCCCCAGCAGACGCAGCGGTTGCTCCCCGTCCGAATCCAGCGCGTGCTGCATCAGCCGGCCGGCCGTCGGCGCGTCGCCCAACCCCAACGCATCCACCAACTCGAAGATATTCGCCGCGCGTGTGGCCGGCACCAGCCGGCGCACGTCGGCCCGCGTCACCGTGCGCTCGCGGCCGGCATAGTCGGCCAGCTTGATCAGCTCTTGATCCACCTGCCGCAGCTCGTCGCCGATGAAGTCGGTCAGGTCGGCCAGGGCGTTGGCATCGAGCTTAACCTGGCGCAGCCGCGCCCGCGCCCGGATCCAATCGGGCAGTTCGTTGCGCCGGGGTTTGAGGCACGCGAGGATGCGCGCCCGGCCGTCACGCTGCAGCTCCAGCAGCCGGCGCAGGATCGGCCCGCTGCCGAGGGTGTCATCTTCCAGGAAGACCAGCTCGGTGGTCGGCGGAACCTGGTCGAGGTAGGCCAGCAGTTTCTTGCTCTGGGCCTTGTTGACTTCCGGCAGCGGCTCGTCCTCGTCGGGCGATTCACTGCCTTCGCCTCCTTCCGCGGGCTTGGCGCGTCGGGCGGGCGCGGCCAGGCGGCGCAGCCACCCCTCCACGATCACCAGGCGGCGCTCGGCCAGGAAGGGCAGCGCATCGCTGGCGTTCTGGATCTCGGCGGCGGTGATCTGTCCGCCTTCCAGCCGCGCGGTGTTCAGGTCGGCCATGGCTGCGTCGTCGCTGATGCTCCGGCGGATGTCGGTCAGCGCCTCGGCGCGCGTAAGCTCCGCCGGGCCGTGGATCAAGGTGATCACCGCTCAGCCCTCCGTCGTCGTGATCGTGACGCGATGCGCGACGACCGGCCCATCCGGCAGCCGCGCCACCCCCGCGATGCGCAGGCCGGCCACCTGGCTCGATGTGGTCACATGCTCCTGGAGCCAGCGGCCCACGGATGGCGCGGCCAGCAGCGCCAACGTCGCGGCCAGGATCGCGCTCGGCAGGCGCTCCCACCAGAGCGAGCGCCGTTGACCGCTGCCGGCCACGAACGCCGCCACGCCGCTGAGGATGCCCGCCGCGGCCAGGTTCGTGCCGCAGTTGGGATGGATCGTCAGATCCCGTTCGCCGGCCTGGAGGCGGGCCACCGCTTCCCCGGCGGCCGCGGCCAGGGCAGCGGTGTCTACCTGGCCGAAGACCGTGAACCCGGCGAAATCGCTGCGCGCGACGAGCTGCACGCCCTTGATCCGCTGACTGAGCAGCGTCACGGTGGCGTGCTCGATGCCGTGGTGTTGGCGAATACGATCTAGCATGGTCATTGGCGTTCCTCACGTGCCAGGCACTTCGCAAGTGCCTGGCACGTCCGATGAGATCCTACGCCAGCCCCGGAATCCCCTCGAAGGCGCTCAGCGGCGCGGCGCAGAGGCCGATCAGACCGGGGCCGGTGTGTGCGCCCAGGACGGGCGCGATGGGGCCGACCGGCAGGAAGTGGCCGTCCACCTTCTGGCGGAGCGCGTTCATCAGGTCATCGGCGGCCGTCTGGTTGTGGCCATGCATCACCTGGACGCGCAATTTCCCGGCGCCGCTGAACTGGGTCGCCACCATATCGGCGATCTTCAGCACGGCGCGCTTGACGGAGCGCTCGCGGGAGTGGATCGCGTACTTGCCGTGTTCATGTTCTACGCCGATGATCGGTTTCAGGTCGAGGATCTGCCCCAAGAGCGCCTGGATGTGGCTGATCCGGCCGCCGTGCTCCAGATATTTGAGCGTCTCCAACGTATAGAGCGTCTCGGTGGCCTTGTGGATGCGTTCCAGGATCGGGAGGATGCGCGCCAGGGGCCAGCCGGCCGCGTTCATCCGGCCGGCCGCCTCCACGACCCAGCCTTCCGCGCCCGAAAGGGTGAGGGTATCCACAAAGGTCACGCGGGCTTCGGGCACCTGTTGCGCGCCCAGCCGTGCCGCGTTGAGTGTGCCGCTCAGCCCCGATGAGATGTGGATGGAGAGGATGTCGCGGTCGCCTCCCGCAATGATCTTGCGATAGGCGTCGGCAAACTCGCCGGGCGCCGGTTGAGACGTGGTCGGAAAGGAGGGGGTGCTGGCCAGAAGATCGTAGAATGCTTCCGGGCCAATGTCAATGCCGCTACGGTACGATTTGCCGTCCAACGTGAAGGTCAGCGGGACGGAGTGAAAAACCAGACCCGCGGTTTGAATCGGGGTCAGGTCGGCGCCAGCGTCGGTCAGGATTTGCATTTTGTTCCTCCAATCGGGTCAGTCGAGTTGTTCTCGGATCATATAAATCGGTTTGTCTTGCGCTTCGTAGTAAGTCCGGGTGATCATCTCGGCCAACAGGCCCATGCTGATCATCTGCACGCCCAGGATCACCAGCAGCACAGCAAGCAGCAACAGCGGCCGGGCGCCAATGTCTTGTCCGAGTGCGAGCTTGACGAAGGTCAGGTAGAGGCCGCACAGCAGGCCCAGCCCGGCCGACGTTAACCCCAACCGGCCAAACACCTGCAAGGGGCGGGTGGCGTACCCCAACATGAAGCGGACGGTGATCAGGTCGAGCAGCACGCGGAAGGTGCGGCTGATCCCGTATTTGCTCTTGCCGAAGCGCCGGGCGCGGTCGTTGACCGGCGCCTCGGCCACAGTGACGCCCATCCAGCTCGCCAGCGCGGGGATGAAGCGGTGCAGTTCGCCGTACAGCCGGATGTTTTTGACCACCTCCTGGCGGTAGGCTTTGAGAGAGCAGCCATAATCGTGCAGGACCACGCCGGTGGTGCTCGAAATCATCTGATTCGCCACGATCGAGGGCAGCCGGCGGCTGAAGAACGGCTCCTTGCGGTTTACTCGCCAGCCGCTCACGATGTCATAGCCTTCGTCCATCTTCGCTAACAGCGCGGGGATATCGCGCGGGTCGTTCTGCAGGTCGGCGTCGCTGGTGATCACAATCTCGCCGCGGGCCGCGGCGAAGCCGGCCGAGAAGCCGGCCGTCTGGCCGAAGTTGCGCCGGAAGCGGATGATGCGCCAGCGCCCATCGCGGCTATGCACCGCTTTGAGCCGCGCAAAACTGTCATCGCGGCTGCCGTCGTCCACCACGATGACTTCGTAGCTCCGGCCGACGGAATCCAGCGCGGCCGAAAGCTCGGTATAGAGCAACTCGACGTTTTCTGCCTCGTTGTAGAGGGGGATGACGATAGAGAGTTCGGGAGTCATGCTGTTCTTGGCTTCTTGTGTCAACCTGTTTCCTCGCGGTGGGTCTCACATTCCAGCCGCAAAGCGCGTCGTTTCTCTTTAACTTCGCGACGCGCGGCGGTGATCTCGGCCTCGATCTCCTGGGGGCTGTACTCGGTAGGCCGGCTGTGGATTTCGGCCAATAGGGAATCCAACTCGAGCCAGGCCCGGCGTTGGCGATCAGTCTGCTCGGCCTGCGCCACTTCAGCCATCAGACCCCCCTTCGTGTCCCTGCCGGAGACGCCGCGCGCCGCCGGCCAGATAAATCACACCCCCCACCAGCCCGGTCGCCACGGTGATGATGTACACCCCCAGCGAGAGGGCCAGCGCGGTCGCGGCGGGCACGCCGGCCTGGGCAAATAGGCCGACGTAGGTCAATTCGCGCACGCCCAACCCGCCGAACGCCGGCAAGAGCAGCGCGACGGCCGTCAGCGGCACAGACACGAGATAGACGATCAGCGGCAATCGTAGCCCCAATCCCCAGCCGAGCGCCACGTTCCAGCCGATCTGAAGCAGGTTGAAGGCCAGCGACGCCAGCAGCCCGCGGCCCAACGCGCGGCGGTCGTAGGCTGCGAATGCGTCGGCCAGGGCATCCCCGCCCAGCCGCTTGAGGCTGCGACCGAGCAAGCCGGGCCGGCGCGCCAACTGCGCCAGCCACGGCTGGCGCAGCAGCCACCCGGCGGCCAGCCCGCCGGCAAACAACGCCGCCATGAGCGCCACCGTCAGGGCCGATGCCGTGCCCGGCCGCAGCGGCGCCGCGACCAGTCCCATCGCCAGCAGCACCATGATCCCAAGATAGCGATCCACGATCACGCTGTTGACCACGCGGGCGGGCCGGCCGCTATCTTGCGCCAACTCGGCCGCGCGCACCACATCGCCGCCGAAGCCGGTCGGCAGGATCACGTTGAAAAAGCCACCCACCAGATACCACTTCGCCAGCTCACGCAGGGGGCGGCGCACGGCCAGCGCATGGAGCAAGATCTGCCAGCGCACGGCGCGCACGGCGACGCCGAGCAGGAAGAGGCTCCAGGCGACGGCCAGCCAGCGCGCATCCATCTGGCGGAGTGCGGCCCACACCTCGGCCCATTGCACCTGGCGGAGGAGGAGCGCAAGCAGGAGGGCGCTGACGGCGATCTGGATCAGGCCGCGCAGCCGCCCACGCTTCATCGTTGAACCAGCTTCGCCACCGTCACCCCTTCGCCGCCTTCGTTGGCGTCGCCGGTGCGGAAGCTGCCGACGAGCGGATGCGAGCGCAGTTCATCGCGGACGGCCTGGCGCAGCGCGCCCGTGCCTTTGCCGTGGATGATCCGCACGAACGGCAGCGCGGCAAGATAGGCGGTGTCCAGGTAGCGATCTAGCTCGACCAGCATGTCGTCCACCGTCAGGCCGCGCAGGTCGAGTTCCATGCCGGGGCTGGGCGGCTTGGGCGCGCCGACCGAACTCTCGCGCAGGGTGGCGGGCTGCTCCCCGCGCTGGCGCAGCTCCACCCGGCCGGGCGCCAGCTTCAGCCGGAACCCGCCGACCTTGACCTCCACCTCGCGCGCGCTGATCGCGACGATCTCGCCGGAGGCTTGCAGCGAGGGAACCCACACCTTGTCGCCTTCCTGAAGGGGGCCATCCAGGATGACCGGGGTCGGGGCAGATGCGGCGGGCAGGGGGCGAGCTTGCGCGGCGCGCTGCGCCATGATCTGTTCGGCCTCGGCCAGCCAGGCGTCGTGCAGGGTTTGACCGGCGCGGGCGGGCAGGGAAGTGCCCAATGAAGTCAGCCGTTCGCGCAGCCCGGTGATCTCGGCCCGCAATCCCTCAAGCTCCGCCTCGGCCTGCGTGCGGGCCTCCGAAAGCACTTCGCGCCGCGCCTCCTCGATCTTGCCCAGGCGGTAACGCAGGTCGGCGTTGAGCGTCTCGGCGCGACGTTGCGCGGACTTGGCGTCCGATTCCGCCGCCAACGTCGCCTCGCGTGCGCGTTTGATCTCGGCCAGCATCGCCTCGGCTTCCAGCGATTGCGGCGACACCAACGCTTCGGCGCGCGCCACGATCGGGTCGGGCAGGCCCAGCCGCCGCGCGATGGCGAAGGCGTTCGAGCGGCCCGGCAGCCCGATGCTGAGCTTGTAGGTCGGGCTGAGGGTCTCGATGTCGAACTCGACGCTGGCGTTGGTCACGAACGGCGTGCTGTGCGCAAAGACTTTCAGCTCGGAGTAGTGCGTCGTCGCCAGCGCGGTGATGCGCCGCTCGAGCAGGGTGTTGAGGAGCGCCTGCGCCAACGCCGCGCCCTCTTCCGGGTCGGTGCCCGCGCCCAATTCGTCCAGGAGCACGAGCGAGCGGTCATCCGCCTCGCCGAGGATCTCGACGATGTGCGTCATGTGCGAGGAGAAGGTCGAGAGGCTCTGCTCGATGCTCTGCTCGTCGCCGATGTCGGCGTAGATCTGCTCGAAGACCGACAGCTTGGAGCCTTCGGCGGCCGGGATCGCCAGGCCGGCCTGCGCCATCAGGAGCAGCAGCCCGGTCGTCTTCAGCGTGACGGTCTTGCCGCCCGTGTTCGGCCCGGTGACGACCAGGATGAAGTAGTCGTCGTCCAGGTAAATATCCACCGGCACGACGGTCAGCGGGTCGAGCAGCGGGTGACGGGCCTGCATCAGGCGGATCGTGGTGCCGGGGTGGGTTGTTGCGTATTGCGTCCCAAAGGGAGGATGCGCGCTATTGCGTATTG
>CAZYHE010000023.1:0-10542 GCA_964647225.1 uncultured Anaerolineales bacterium | reverse complement strand
TTTGTTGATTTGTTGATTTGCCGATTCGCCGTCTTGCCGATTTGCTGATTCGCTGATCCGTCGGACTGATCGCGACCAGCTCCGGCTCGGTGGCGCGCAATTCATTGGCGAAGCGCGCCTTGGCGAAGATCAGGTCGAGGTCGCCCAACGCTTCGACGGTGCGGCCGATGGGGCCGGCTTCGCGTGCGATCATCTCGGTGAGGCGCAGGAGGATGCGGCGGATTTCTTCTTCCTCGGCCAGTTGCGCCTCGCGGAAGCGGTTGTTCAGCTCGACCACGGCCAGCGGCTCGATGAAGAGGGTGGCGCCGCTGCCCGACTGGTCGTGGACCAGGCCGGGGATGCGTCCCTTGAACTCCGAGCGGAGGGGGATGACGTAGCGCCCCTGCCGTTGGGTGACGATGGCTTCCTGGAGATAGGGCGCGTTGGCGGCTGTGCCGACGATGCGCTGCAGCCGCTCCATCAGCCGGGCGTGCGCCTCGCGCAGTTCGCGGCGGATGCGGCCCAGCGCGTCGCTGGCGCTGTCCAGCACTTCGCCCCGCTCGTCAATGCAGCGGCCGATCTCGTCAATGATGGCCGCGGGCGCGTCGAAACGTGCGGCCACATCCGCGATGCGCGGGAAGCGATCGGCGATGCGCGTGATGGCGCGGTTCAAGGCGCGCGCGCGTTGCAGCGTGTAGCGCACGCCGAGGAGGTCGGTGGTCAGCAGTGGGCTGCCGCGTAACGCCTGTTCGAGCAGCGGGCGCAGGTCATGCACCGCGCCCAGGTAGATGTCACTCTTCTCGTCGAGCAGCCGCCGGCCTTCGTTCGTTTCGGCCTGCCATTCCACCGCCAGGCGGATGTCATCGGTCGGCCGCAGCGCCAGGACGCGCTCCTGCCCGACCGAAAACGAGGTGAAACGCATCAATCGGTCGAGGATTTTATCGAATTCGAGCAGGCGAACGGTTCTTTCGTGCATGTGGCTAGTATAGCACAGGGTACAATTCGGATAAAATCAGGGAGATGAATTCTCAAATCTCACCGAACGATTTGACGGGAATAGGATCGGAGGGTATAGTGCGTTCGGATCGGATAAGAGAGGTAAAATGGACGAGATCATAGAAATTACCCTGGATGCGATTGCCCACGGCGGCGAGGCGCTTGGCCGGCACGGCGGCAAGGTCATCTTTGTCCCCTATGCGATCCCCGGCGAGCACGTGCGCGTCGAGATCGTGGAGGCGAAGGAGCGGTGGGCGCGCGCGCGGCTGCTGGAGGTCCTGCGGCCCAGCCCCGACCGCGTCGAGCCGCCCTGCCCGCACTTTGGCCCGGATGGTTGCGGCGGCTGCCAGTGGCAGCACATCGCGTATGAGCGCCAGGCCGAACTGAAAGGCGAGATCGTCGCCGACCAATTGCGCCGGCTGGGCCATCTCGCCGCGCCGCCCGTGGCCGATGTCATTGCCCTGGCCGATGACGCGGGCCTGCTGGACTTCGGCTATCGGAATTACGCGCAGTTCGCCCTGACCGGGGAGGGCCGGCTGGGATTTCGCCGCACCGCCAGCCAGGAGGTCATCGCGATTGATCGGTGCCTGCTGCTGGCGGAGCAGTTGGACGAACTGCACGCCGCGCTCGATCTCTCATGGCCGGAGTTGACCGGGATCACCCTGCGGGCGGGGGCCAATACCGGTCAGGCGCTGCTGTTGATGGAGACGCGCGGCGAGGAGCTGCCTGAACTGGAGCTCGACCTGCCCGCAGCTTGCGCCGTGCTGACCCCGCGCGGGGTGCAGGCGTTGGTCGGTGAGCCGTGGATGGCGGAGATTGTTGCGGGCCGGCCGTATCGGATTTCCGCCGAAGGCTTTTTCCCCGTCAACACCGCGGGCGCCGAGGCCCTGGTCGAGATCGTCCGCGCCTATGCCGATGTGCGGCCCGGCGAGGTGGTCTTGGCCGCCTATTGCGGGGCCGGCCTCTTTGCGCTGGCGTTGGCCGATTCGGCGGCCGAAGTCATCGGGATCGAGTCGGCGCCGGCGGCGTGCGACGATTTCGAGCACAACGCCGATGATCTCGCGCACGTCAGCCTGCACGAGGGCGCGGTGGATGAGGTGTTGCCGGCGTTGCGGTCGCAGGAGCAACGTGTGGATGTGGTGGTGATGGATCCGCCGCGGGCCGGGGCCGGCGAGCTGGTCATCGGCGAGCTGGCCGCGCTGCATCCCCGGCGCATCGTCTATGTCTCCTCCGACCCGGCCACGTTGGCGCGCGACAGCGTCCACCTGGTCGCGGCTGGCTATCGCCTGATCGAGGCCCAGCCGGTGGATATGTTCCCGCAAACATATCATGTGGAGACGGTGGCGCTGTGGGAGAGGTGATGTGGTATAATTGACTTTGCCCGTGCCGGATGTCCCGGCAGGTCGTTGACTTGGAGGCGTACGATGACGGTTGTCACAACACAGCCAACGATGCTCGACCAGTGGACTGAGCCTACCTGGGAGGTGGCCTGGCTTTTTCCCGCGCAAGGCGCCTGGAGTGAGCACGAGTACTTGGCGCTCAACGCGTCTCGCCTCGTCGAGTTTTCTCACGGACGGCTGGAGGTGTTGCCAATGCCCAGCGACAAGCATCAAGCGATCGTCGGCTTCCTTTACACGGTTATCCTGGCCGTTGTACAGCAAATAGGCGGCGCCGTTCGCTTCGCTCCCCTGCGCTTGCGCCTTTGGCCGGGCAAATTTCGCGAGCCTGACCTCATGCTGCTTCAGCGAGCCAATGATCCGCGCCGCCAGGATAGCTACTGGACCGGCGCTGATCTTGTGATCGAGGTGGTCAGCGAAGATGATCCGGAGCGTGACTTGGCCACCAAACGACGGGAGTATGCCCAAGCTGGCATCCCAGAGTACTGGATCGTGGATCCTCGCAGCGATACCGTCACTGTGTTGCGGCTGGCGGGCGCCACCTATACGCTTCACGGGCAGTATCGTGTCGGTGACAACGCCACATCGGCGACCCTCTCCGCGTTGAGCGTCTCGGTGAGTGCGGTGTTCGGGGCACAGTGATGGCGTTGTGTGTTGCGCGCCAAGCGTACTCAACGTGCTGTCCTATTTTGCTCTTCTGCCCAAACTGTGGTATACTCTGGTCTGTAACGAACTGGGACACGCGCCCCGGTATTCCAGCGGTGTCTCGGGCAAGAATGCGAAAGGAGTACTGAATATCAATGGCACTCACAAAGGCACAGAAGGACGCCATCATCCAGGAATACCATGTTCATCTCAATGACACGGGTTCGCCTGAGGTGCAGGTGGCGATTTTGACGAATCGGATCAATGCACTGATCGAGCATCTGAAGCTGTATAAAGGCGACCAACACTCGCGTCGTGGTCTGCTCAAATTGGTCGGCCAACGCCGGCGCCATCTGGCGTATTTGAGCGGTAAGGACCCACAGCGCTATCAGGAGCTGATTTCACGGCTCGGTCTGCGCAAGTAGGGTTCGACTTCGGCGCAATACTTGAGGTTCGGCGCTGGTCATCGTGCCGTGTCTTCATGCATCAGGGGTAGTATGACGAGTAGATGGGCCAGCGGCCCATCTACTCGTTTGGTATTGGGGGGCGGGGCGGCGGTCTGACGCCGGCCCGCGCTGTCAGCGGATCCTGAGGGACAGGAATTGGGGAGTGCATCTGAATTATGAATGCAGAATGATGAATGCTGAGTTGGCTCGCACACTCAGCATTTATCGTTCATCATTCAGCATTCGGGTTCAGTCCCCAGCTCCTGACCTCTGGATGTATCATGCTCCGCGTCACAGCGTTGGCGCGCGGGCGATCCAACCTGCCCAGGGCAGGAAAGAGTACAGGGAGTTCACATGCAGAAGTATTCATTCACCGCGCAAGTCGGCGGTCACACCATCACCATCGAGACCGGCACGCTTGCCAAGTTGGCGGGCGGCGCGGTCACCGTGCGCGCCGGCGATTCGGTCATTCTGGCGACCGCCTGCGGCGCCAAGCCGCGCGAAGGCGTAGATTTCTTCCCCTTGAGCGTGGATTACGAGGAACGCCTCTACGCCGCCGGCCGCATCCCCGGCAGTTTTCAGCGCCGTGAAGGCCGCCAATCGGATCAGGCCATCCTCATCTCGCGGCTGGTGGACCGGGCGCTGCGCCCGCTCTTCCCGAAGGGGATGATGAATGAGGTGCAGGTCATCGTCACCGCCCTCGCCCGCGATCCCGAAGCGCATCTCGATATCTTGAGCATCATCGGGGCCAGCGCGGCGATGTCCCTCTCCGATGTCCCGTGGGAAGGCCCGATCGGCGCGGTGCGCATCGGCTTCATTGATGGCGGGTTGGTGGTGAACCCCACCGTGTCGCAGATGGCCGCCAGCACGCTCGATCTGCGCATGGCGGGCACCACCGAGGCGATTTTGATGGTGGAAGCGGGCGCCGATGAGTTGCCTGAAGACATGATGCTCGACGCCCTGAAGCTGGGCCACGAAGCCATGCAGCCGATCATCGCTCTGCAGAACAAGATGCGCGCCGAGTTGGGTAAATCCAAGTTCGAGTTTACCCCCGTGCTGTCTGACCAGACCGTCGAGCAGGCCGCGCGCGCCTGGCTGGGCGATCGTGTGCGCGCGGCCGTCGCCCAGAACCCCGGCAAAGAGGCGCAGTATGCGGCGATTGCCGCGCTCAAGCGCGAACTTGTGGCCGCATTGGGCGAAACGCATGATCCGAAGGCGTTGGGCCAGGTGTTCGAGAGCATCGAGAAGTCGGTCGTGCGTGATCGCATCTTGTTCGACAAGATCCGCCCGGATGGCCGCACCTTCGAGCAAATCCGGCCGATCAGCGTCGAAGTGGGGATCCTGCCGCGCGTTCATGGCAGCGGCCTCTTCACCCGCGGCGAGACGCAGGTGTTGACCGTGATGACGCTGGGCACGCCCGGCGACACGCAGAAGCTGGACACTCTCAACGCCGAAGAGTCCAAGCGTTACATGCATCATTACAATTTCCCGCCCTTCTCGACCGGCGAAGTCGCGCCCTCGCGCGGGCCGAAGCGTCGCGAGATCGGGCACGGCGCGCTGGCCGAGCGTGCGCTGGAGCCGATGATCCCGGCCCAGGAGAGCTTCCCCTACACCTTGCGCCTGGTCTCCGAGGCGCTCTCGTCCAATGGCTCGACCTCGATGGCTTCGGTCTGCGGCAGCACCCTGGCGTTGATGGATGCCGGTGTGCCGATCAAGGCGCCGGTGGCCGGTATCGCGATGGGCCTCATCACCGACGGCGAAGTGACCAGCGAAGGGTTGCGCTATGCGATCCTCAGCGACATCCAGGGCCTCGAAGATCACCTGGGGGACATGGATTTCAAGGTGGCCGGCACGGTGCATGGCATCAACGCCCTGCAGATGGACATCAAGATCCACGGGCTGACCTACAAGATCCTGGAAGAGGCGCTGGCGCAGGCGCGTGAAGGCCGGCTGGCGATCATGGAAAAGATGCTGGCCGTGCTGCCCGCGTCGCGCAAGCATCTGTCGCCCTTCGCCCCGCGCATCCTGACCACGCACATTGACCCGGAGAAGATCGGCAAGGTGATCGGGCCAGGCGGCAAGATGATCCGCGGCCTGCAAGAGACGTACAAGGTCAAGATTGACATCGAGGATGATGGCTCGGTCTTCGTGTCGGGCGCCGAGGGTGTGGGCGCGGAGCAGGCCCTCGCCGAGATCGAGAAGATGACCGAGGAGATCAAGGTCGGTCGCATCTACACCGGCAGGGTGGTGCGGATCGAGGCCTACGGCTGCTTCGTGGAGATCGCCCCCGGCCAGGATGGCATGGTGCATATCTCCCAGCTCGCCGACTATCGCGTCCCGCGGGTCGAGGATGTGGTGCAGTTGGATGATGAGATCACCGTCATGGTGACCGATGTGGACCCGTCGGGGAAGATTCGCTTGAGCCGCCAGGCAGTCCTGGAAGGTTGGACGGCCGAAGAGGCGCGTAACCACGATCGTCAGCCGAGCGGTGGCGGTGGTGGGTCGGGCGGCTTCCGGGCCAACGACCGCGGCGGTGATCGCGGTGGCGACCGTGGCCGCGGTGGCGATCGCCGCCGGTAGGTATCGGGCGGTTGAAAGCGCGATGACATGATGACCGATGGACGAATTGCTTTCGCAACCAACTGAAGCGCAAAAAACCGCGTTTCCACCCAGCACCCGGTCAGCCAGCGGCGGCCGGGTGCGCGGCGCGCTGCGCGATCTGTTGGGCACGATCGTGCCGGCCGTCGTCATCGCGCTGTTGATCCACGCGTTTCTGGCCCAGGCCACGCGTGTCTACGGCCAGAGCATGGAGCCGAACCTCCATACGGATGAGCGGCTGGTGGTGGAGAAGCTGAGCTACCGCTTTCACGGCCCGCGCCGCGGGGACATCGTCGTGTTGCACGACCCATCGGGCGGCCCGGAGTTGCTGATCAAGCGCGTGGTGGGCCTGCCCGGTGAGCGCGTCACCATGTCTGACGGCCGGGTTTACATTGACGGCGTCGCCCTGGCCGAGTCGTACCTGTCGCAATCCACCCAGGGGAGCGGCCGGTCGTGGCTGGTGCCGCCGCTGACGGCCTTCGTGATGGGCGACAATCGCAACGCCAGCCGCGACTCGCGCGTTTTCGGCCCGGTGTCGCTCGATCAGATCGTCGGGCGGGCGCTTTTCCGCTACTGGCCGCCCGCAGAAATCGGGAGCGTACACTGAGATGCATACGGATGAGTCTGTTCCGGGCGCGATCCCGCCGCCACCGGCCGATTCATGGCGGCGATCGCTGCGCGCGTTCCTGGTCGAGTTGGTCTCTACCTTCGTGCCGGCCATCCTGATCGCGCTCCTCATCAATGCGTTTATGGCGCAATCCACCGTCGTCTTTGGGCAGAGCATGGAGCCGAACCTGCGCGCCGACCAACGCCTGATGGTGGAGAAAGTCAGTTATCGGCTGCACGGGCCGCGGCGGGGCGACATCGTGGTGCTGGCGGATCCGACGGGCGGCCCGATCCCGCTGATCAAGCGCGTGGTGGGGCTGCCGGGCGAACGGATCACGGTGACGCATGGCCGCGTCTATGTGGATGGGATCCTCCTGGACGAACCATATCTCGATCAGGTGACACAGGGGGAAGGACGCTCCTGGGTGGCGCCGCCGATGCAGATCTTTGTCATGGGCGACAACCGGAGTAACAGCAAGGACTCGCGCACCTTCGGCACGGTGCCGCTCGAAACCGTCCTGGGGCACGCGATCTTTCGTTTCTGGCCGATGAACGAGTTGGGCGGCCTGCCGTGAAGATTTTAGTTTGAACGGAAGAGCCGCCATGACCACAGCGTCGCGGCGGCTTTTTGTTGCGTTGATCTTGCCATCGGGGCGGGAGGCTTTCCAGTGAGCACGCGCTGGAGTTCATTCGCAAAACAACTCTGCATTGTCTGCGGTCTGGCCGCAGCGATTTGGTTGATTTTCCGTGTCCGCATCCTGTGGATACCACTGATTCTCGTTTTCATCCTCTCTTTCGTGGCCTCCTATCCCGTCAATACCATCTTGCGCCGCACCGGTTGGCATCGCACGCTCGTGGTGATCGTCAGTTATCTGCTGCTGCTGCTGGCGCTTTCGGTGGCTGCGGTGAACGTCACTCCGCGGCTGGTGGCCCTGGGCGCCGGCCTGAGCCACACGCTCCAGCGCGTCCTGCTTGAACTGGCGCAGGCGACGCCAACGCCCATTGAGTTTACGCCCACCCTCATCCTGGACGTGAATGAGCTGTATGCGCCGATCCGGCAATCGCTGAACGGCATCCTCAATCTGGATCCAGAGACCCTCAAGAGCCTGCAAGATTTCCTCTTCCCGTTTGCCAGCGGCGCGGCGGCCGTCGTCATCAGCGCGTTGAGCGGTCTGGTGGGCACACTGTTTGTGCTGGTGTCCAGCTTTTATCTGGTCAAAGACTGGCCGCACATCGGCCGTTTCTTGCTGACCCGGCTGCCGCGGCAATATCGGCCGGAGCTACACCAGCTCTGGTGCGAGATCGCCGCTGTTTGGGATGGGTTTGCGCGCGGTCAACTCCTGGCCGGCCTGATCATGGGGACCATGGTCGGGCTGCTCTTGTCTATCCTGGGCGTGCGCAACTCGATCGCGTTGGGGCTTCTGGCGGCGTCTGCCGAATTCTTACCGGCCATCGGCCCAGTCACCTCCGCCGCGATTGGCACATTGATCGCGCTCACCTTTGCGTCGAACTGGCTGCCGATCAGCCACCTCGGGTTTGCCCTCGTGGTGTTTGCGGTCTATATGCTGCTGGGGCAAATCCAGAATTATTACGTCGGCCCGCGCGTCGTGGGCCGGCGGGTTGACCTGCATCCGCTCGTCATCCTCATCGGTGCGATCGTGGGGGCCGAGTTGCTGGGCATCTTGGGGATGCTGCTCGCCGCGCCCACCATCGCGACGTTGCGCGTGTTGGTAGGCTACGCGTTCAACAAGCTGTTGGATCAAGACCCCTTTCCCGCCAGTAAACGACCGGTGGATCAAAGGGCGTTGTGGCGTGACCTCGTAGCCGGCCGGCCGATCCGCGCGATCCTGTTCGATCTGGATGGCACGCTGATCGAGACGGATGATGTGGCGGTCGAGCGGCTGGCGCGGCGCCTGGGCATTTTGGAACGCGTCCTGCCGGTCGCCACCCGGAAGAAGACGGCGCGCTGGCTCTTGATGTCCAGCGAGTCGTCTGTCAATGGCCTGATTACGCTGCTGGACCGGTTGCACCTCGATGGCCTCCTTTTCAAACTGGATGCCGCGTTGCACCGCTGGCGCGGCATCCGGCCCCAGGATCGCTTCGTCGCGGTGGCGGGCACGCCGGCCATGCTCAGCGCGCTCGCGGCCCGCTATCCCCTGGGCATCGTCACCAGCCGCGGCCGGGCCGAAAGCCAGGCGTTCCTGGCTCAACACGGTTTGACCGAGGTCGTGTCGGTGCTGATCTCGCGCGACGACTCGTCTAATCTCAAGCCACACCCGCTGCCGATCCGCCTGGCCGCCAAGCAGCTCGCCGTGCCGCCGGAGCAGTGCGTAATGGTCGGCGACACCGGCGTGGATGTGCGGGCCGCAAAAGCCGCGGGCGCGCTGGCGGTGGGGGTGCTTTGCGGCTTCGGCGAGCCAGACGACCTGGAGGCCGCCGATTTGGTGCTCGACTCCACAGTGCAAGTCGCCGATTGGCTGTGAATGCGTTGTGGTGCATCCAACTTTAAAGGAAAAGGTGTTCAATGCTCGATTTCGCACGTGTGCGCGCCAAGAAGCTCTCCATCCAGGAGCTATGCGCGGGGCTGTCCGCCGATGATCTGCGCCGCTTGACCAACGAGATGATTGACCAGCAGTTGGCCCTGATCGCGGGCTGTGTGGATGCCGACGTGATGTTTTTGCCCCAAGACCCCGACGCGCATGACGAGGGCGCCGCGACTCCTGAAGAGGTCACGCTGGCGTGGACGCTGGCGCATGTCATCGTACACGCGACCGCATCCTCTGAAGAGGCGGCCTTCATCGCGGCCGAGATGGCGCGCGGCGTGCCGCAGCGCGAGGGTCGCTCCCGCTACGAGACGCCGTGGCCGATCGTCACCACCGTGGCCCAGTGCCGCAGCCGATTGGAAGAAAGCCGGCGGATGCGGCTGGCGACCCTGGACGTCTGGCCCGATCCGCCGCACATGGCACCATGGGAGTTCTACGGCAAGCCCCAGGACGCCATCGTGCGCTTCGTGCGCGGCCTGAACCACGACGACAACCATGTCGGCCAAATCGCCGAGATCGTGCGGCAGGCGACCGCTGGCCGCGCCTGATCTGATATCCCCCTGGCTTCCTTCCCAATGAACTCGCCAATTCGATCCCAGGGGGTCGGGTTGGCGAGTTTGACTTTCGCGGAACGCGTGCTATAATTTGGATAGTGATTTTCTATACATCCTCGATCTGGGCCATAGTCGTGGCGCATCAGCAGTTCATCAAGCCGTGTGACACCCTGGCGATCTGTCCCATGCACGGCCCTGGCCGGCCGCACTGTTTGGTCATAAGGCGGCTTCCGCAAAAGGAGGTGACTATCGCCTGAGCCACTTGAATCATTTCGACTGATACCCGTATCAACCCAACGAGCAATGCATATTTCGCTCACACCCGCAAGGAGGATTTCTGCCATGAAAGGCAAACTTTCCCTCACCCTCGCTGTCAGCCTGGCGCTGCTGGCGAGCCTGTTTTTCGTCTTCTCGGCGGCCGCGAATCCGCCCGCGCCAGATGATCGGGTCTTTGTCGGCCCAATCAATCAATCCATCCTGCCGGAACTCAAGGCCTCACGCACACTGGTCAAGCCGATTGACCAACCCAACCCCAAAGATCTGGCGCGCAATGAGGAACGTTGGCGGCTGTTAGAGGCCGGTCAGGCGGCTGAGGCCAACGCGCTGGCGCTAACCGGCAATGAACGCGTGTTGGTGATCCTGGTGGAGTTTGCTGGCACCGATGTCTTCACCTGGACGGCCCCCACGAATCCAGCCGATTTCAAGACGGGTTCTCAATGGGACCCCATCGGTGAGGCCGATAACTACGAAGCAGTGGTGGACGCTAACACCGGCAATA
>CAZYHE010000022.1:0-17317 GCA_964647225.1 uncultured Anaerolineales bacterium | reverse complement strand
TGTCAACCTATCTCCTCCTCGCGCTCGCCCTCGGCGCGCTGGGCGCGATCAACACCTGGGACTTGCCGACCTACCTCCTGCTGACGGCCGGCGCGCTGCTCATCGCGGGGTGGCGCACGGGGCGCGCCGCGCGGCTGTTCGGCGCGGCCGTTGCGGCGGGCGTCGTGGCTGTGGCCGCGGTCGGGATGTACTGGCCGTTCTACGCGCATTATCAGTCGCAGGTCGGCCAGGGCGAGGGCTTCCTGCTGGCGCGTTATCTGGGTTGGGTGCGCGCGGCCAGCCCGCTGCCCGCGTGGCTGACCGTCTGGGGCATCTTCCTGTTGCTGAGCCTCGGCATGTTGGTTTGGCTCTGGCGTGGGGCGGGGGATGGCGCGCCGCGCGCCGCGACCGATCCGGCGCCGCGTGCGCGGCCGGGCGGCCGCCTGATGTTGGCCCTGGCGCTGATCGCCGCGCTGCTCACATTGGCGGCGCTGGATCGGCCGGCCGCGGCCTTGATGGCGCTGCCCGCCGGCCTGGCCCTGCCGCTCGCTTTCCGGCGGCGCAGCCTGCCGGCCGACAGCTTCGCGGCGTTGCTCCTGGCCGTGGCCGCCGCGGTGGTCGCCGGCACCGAGTTGGTCTATCTGCGCGATTTTCTGGAGGGCGGTGACTGGTATCGCATGAACACCCTGTTCAAGTTCTCGGTGCCGGCCTGGTTACTGTTCGGGCTGGCCTGCGGGGCGCTGCTGCCGCGGCTGTGGGAAACCGGCCTGTCCGCCAACCGGCCGCTGGTCAACCTGGCGTGGCGCGTGGCATCCGCCGGGCTGATCGTGGCTGGGCTGATGTTCCTGCCAGCGGGGACGGCGGCGCGGGTGCAGGATCGCTTCCCGGAGCGCCAACCGGCGATCGGCACGCTGAACGGCATGGATTACATGATGGTCGGCACGCTTCATTGGCCGGATGCTGACCACCCGATTGACCTGGCCTACGACTACCTGGCGATCCGCTGGCTGCTCGATCACGTGTCGGGCACGCCGGTCATCGCGGAGACGCCGGCCGGAAGCTACGCACTCGCCGGTGAGTCCGTCACCGCCGACTACTACCGTGCGGGCGGCCTGCGGGTGGCGAGCTT
Organism: uncultured Anaerolineales bacterium; assembly: GCA_964647225.1. Classification (GTDB taxonomy): domain Bacteria; phylum Chloroflexota; class Anaerolineae; order CG2-30-64-16; family CG2-30-64-16; genus CAZYHE01. Next base: position 16,209 of record CAZYHE010000022.1, on the reverse strand, counting down.
CACCGGCTTCCCGACCCTGGTCGGCCAACATCAGTATGAGCAGCGGCCGGCTGAACAGGTGGGGCCGCGCACGCAGTTGGCCCAAGAGCTTTTCCAGACGACCGATCTGGCCCGCACCCGCGACCTGCTGACCGAGCTGCAGGTGGGCGCCGTGTACGTGGGGCCGTTGGAGCGAGTGCTCTTCGACCCGGACGCGCTCCGCAAGTTCGATGTGCTGGTCGAACTGGGCGAGATGACGATCGCGTATCGCAGCCTGCAGGTGGTGATCTACTGGGTTGGCGCTCGTTAGCACCCTGAGCGAAGCCCGCTGAGGTTTGGCGGGCGCAGTCGAAGGACGCTGAAGCGCCCCACTGCTCATGGCTGCATACGGAATTCCTGTGAGTTTGGCAAGAGATTGACCTCATGCTAGAATTGGCATCGGTAAACGGTCTCTTACATCCAGATGATGCGGTTGGGTGATCTGATGCTTGCATCTCTCTCGTGGTGGCTGGTGATCCAGCTTTTGTCTGTGGCGGCCTTGCCCCTGGCATGGCGGCTCTTTGCGCGGCTGCCGGGCCGCGGCTATGGGCTGAGCAAGGCGCTCGGCCTCCTGCTGGCCGCCTACATCCTTTGGATGGGTGCCAGCCTGCGGCTGCTGCCTAACACCATCGGCGGGATCGTCGTGGCGATCCTGGGGTTGGCGGGAGTCTCGCTCTGGCTCGGCCGGGATGGCTTGCGCCGGCCGGACGCAGGCGCGTCCCCCCGGCCGATCGTGGCCTGGCTGCGCTGTAATTGGGGCCTCGTCCTGACGACCGAGCTGTTGTTCGCGGCCGTCTTCGCCGCCTGGGCCGCCTTCCGCGCCTATAATCCAGAGATCGCCGGCACCGAGAAGCCGATGGAGTTCGCCTTCATCAACGGCATCCTTCGCAGCCAGTTCTTCCCGCCCCAAGACCCGTGGCTGTCGGGCTACGCCATCAGCTATTATTACTTCGGCTACGTGATGCTCGGCCTGCTCATCCGGCTGACCGCTGTGGACCCGGCCGTGGGCTTCAACCTGGGGGTCGCGCTGTGGTACGCGCTCACCATGGTCGGCGCGTTCAGCGTGGTCTATGACCTGGTGAGGTTGGCAGGGGTCAGGGGTCAGGAGTCAGGAGTCAGGGGGCCGGGGGCTGGGATCGGGTTCGGGCTTTTGGGGGCGCTGTTCGTCGGGTTCATCGGCAACCTGGAAGGGGTGGTGGAGGCGGTGTATCAGCGCGGGCTGGTTCCGCTTTCCTGGATCAAGTGGCTGGACATCAAGCAGTTGACCGACGCGCCGCCGACGGGCGGGTGGACGGGCGGCTTCTGGTGGTGGTGGCGCGCCTCGCGCGTGATTCACGACCGCGACCTGCTGGGTAACTCGGTGGAGGTGATTGACGAGTTCCCCTTCTTCAGCTTTCTCCTGGGCGACATGCACCCGCACGTGCTGGCGCTGCCGTTCGTGCTTCTGGCGATTGCCTGCGCGCTGAGCCTGTTTCTCACAGCTCGGGAGCGTGGCGCGCTGGCGCATGAATCGGCCGGCGGTGGGGATGGCGCGGGGGTGCTTGGGAATCTCTCCGCCGCGCTCCATCGCCTGGGGCAGACGCTCAGCGCGCTGACCGGACTGGGCGGGGCCGGCATCCTCTTCTATGCGTTGGCGTTCGGCGCGTTGGGCTTCCTGAATACGTGGGATTTCCCGATCTATGTCGCGCTGGCGACCGCGGCCATCGGCGCGGGCTTGGCAGCGGCCGATCGGCTGACCTGGGCGGTGGCGCGGCGCGCGGCGGCCGCGGGTCTGGCGTTGGGCGTGCTCGGTTGGCTGCTCTACCTGCCGTTTTACATTGGCTTCCAGTCGCAACTGGGCGGCGTCTTGCCCAACCTGCTTTTCCCCAGCCGGTTCAGCCAATTTGCTGTCATGTTCGGGCTGTTTCTGGCGGTCATGCTCCCGTACCTGATTACCTTGAGCCGGGCCGTGCCGGGGAGGACGTGGCGCCGCGGGACGCTGTTCGTCTTCCCGTGGGTCTTCCTGGCGCCGTTATTCTTTATGGCAGCCTTCATTTTCGTCTTCACCGTCCTGCCGCAAGGGCGAGCCTTCATCCAGACCGTCCTGGATAATCCGGCTGTCAAGGCGGCGGTCGGCGATGGCTCGGTCGGTCAGCTCGCCGGCCTGGTTGCTCGGCTGCGCGTGGCGAACCCCTGGACTTACCTGGTTCTGGCGGGCCTGCTAAGTTGGTTGGGTGGGTTTTTGTGGGGGTTCCTCAGAGATTCAGAGTTGGCAACTGGCGCCGTTCGTCAGTTGCCAACTCTTTCGGATGTATTCACTTTGTTGATGATCGGGCTGGCGTTCTTGCTCACCTTTGGCGTCGAGTTCGTGTATTTACGCGATCTGTTCGGCACACGGATGAACACCGTCTTCAAGTTTTACTATCAGGCGTGGGTGCTGCTGGCGCTGGCTGCGGCCTACGGCTTGAGCCGGCTCACCGGCCGCGACGTGTCGTGGGCGCTCAAGGCGCCCGTCCTGGCCCTTACCCTGATCCTGGTTGCGGCCTCGCTCTTCTATCCGTTGGCAGCCATCCCCAGCAAGGCCGGGGAGTTCCGGGGCAAACCAACGTTGGATGGGCTGGCCTACCTGCGTCAAGGCAGCCCGGCCGATGTGGCCGCCATCGAGTGGATTCGCGTGAATGTCCCGCCCGCCGCGGTGGTCGTCGAAGCCAGTGGCGGCTCCTACAGCCCGGAAGGCGCGGGCCGGATTTCGATGTCCACCGGCAATCCGACGCTGCTCGGCTGGGATTTCCACGAGCGCCAGTGGCGCGGCGCGGCCTACGATGGATTGGTCGCCGGCCGGCCGGAGGCGCTCGATCAGATCTACCGCACGGCGCGGAGCGAAGAGCTGCCGGGCTTGCTGGAGAAGTGGCACGTGGATTATGTGGTCGTCGGCCAGCTCGAACGGCGCAAATTCGGGTTGACCGATCCGGCCCTGGCGCGATTCGACCGGGCGCTGCGGCGCGTGTATGATAAGGACGGGGTGCGGGTGTACGCGAGGTAAGCATGACCGAACAACATACTGATTTCGACAGCCCCTGGAAAGAGGCGTTGGAGCGCTATTTTGCGGCGTTCATGGCATTCTTCTTCCCGAAAGCGCACGCCGGCATCGCTTGGGAACGCGGTTACGAGTTCCTGGACAAGGAACTCCAGCAGATGGTACGTGATGCTGAGCTAGGGCGGCGGTTGGCCGATAAACTGGTCAAGGTGTGGCGCATTGATGGCGCAGAAACGTGGGTGCTGATCCACATCGAGGTGCAAGGACAATCCGAGCCGGATTTCGCAAAACGGATGTACACTTACAACTATCGGCTGTTCGACCGCTACGACCGGCAGATCGTCAGCTTGGCCGTGCTGGGGGATGAGAATTCCGCCTGGCGGCCATCGGAGTTTAGTTACGCGCTATGGGATTGTGAGGTTAGCCTGCGGTTTCCAACAGTCAAACTGCTGGATTATGCGACGCGGTGGGATGAGTTGGAAGCCAGCAGAAATCCGTTTGCGGTCGTTGTCATGTCGCACATCAAGGCGCAAGAAACGCGTGGAGACTTCATGCGGCGCTTTGAGTGGAAGTTCCGGTTGTTCAGGTGGCTCTACGAGCGAGGCTTCTCCAAACAAGACATCCTGGAACTGTTTCGGTTCATTGACTGGTTGCTGTGGTTGCCGGACGAGTTGGCACAGAGATTCCATCAGACTACTGTCGAATATGAGGAGGAAAAGCACATGCCATACATCACCAGTATCGAACGACTCGGTAGACAAGAGGGATTGAAAGAGGGATTGAAAGAGGGACTACAGGAAGGGCAGAAGCTCGGGGCGCGCGATGATGTGGTGGAGATTCTTCGGATGCGCTTCGCCGCCGTTCCCCCAACGATCGTAGAGGCGCTCGGTCAGATTGATGATCTGGGAACCTTGCGCAGTCTCTTGCGCCGCGCGATTACCGTTGAGCGCCCCGAAGATCTGGGGCTGGCTTTATGATGTAAGCGGAGACGCTGGATGGTCGAAGTGAATCTGGTTCGAACCGATCGTAGTGTCGTGTTGGCCGACTGGCTCACCCTCGAGCGCGCGGCCTACGGGCTGGTCGCGCTCCTGGCTGTGACTTTGCGGCTGGTTGGCCTGGGCGAGTGGCCGCTTGGCCCGGCCGAGGCGGCGCAGGCGTTGCCGGCCCTGGACGCGGCGCGCGGGCTGCCCTACGACCTGGCCGCGATCAGCCCGCTGCTGTTCACGCTGCAACGCCTGCTTTTCATGGGGCTGAGCGCGAACGAGGCGTTGGCGCGAGTCTGGCCCGTGCTGTTGGGCGGACTCTCGGCGCTCTGTTTCTACGCGCTGCGGGACCGCCTGACCCGCGGGGGCGCCCTGGCGGCGGCCGCGCTGTGGGCGATCTCGCCGCTGGCGGTTTTCACGGCCCGGCAAGGGCTGGGGGACGGCCTGACGCCCGCTCTGGCGCTGGCGCTCCTGGCCTGCGTCAACCTGTCGGTGCAGCACACCACAGGCGAAACGACTCCCCGTGCCGCGCCCTGGCCGATCCTGGCCGCCGCCGCGCTGGGCCTGCTCCTGGCGACTGGCCCTTCGGCTTACACCGTCGTGGTGATTGGCCTTGCTGCCGCCATCTATTGGCGAGCGGAGCTTGGCGGGTGGTGGGCGGACGTGCGCGCAGCGTGGCGGAGCATCGCGACTGCTGGCATCGCGGCGCTGGCCTTCGGCGCGACCTGCTTCTTCCTGTCGCCGGCCGGCCTGGCCGCGGCTGCCGACCTGGCGGGGGTGTGGCTGAGCGGGTTGGCGCCGCTGGCGGGCGAGTATGGCGCGTGGGACGTCCTGCGCCGTCTGTTGTTGAGCGAGCCGCTGGCGCTCGGCTTTGGGATCGCCGGCCTCATCGTCGCGGCCCGGCGTCGCGAGCGGTTCGGCCTCTTTGCCGGGCTGGCGACCGGTGTCGCCTTGCTGGTCGCGGTCGTGGGGCAGGGGCGGCACCCGATGGCCCTGGGCCTGGTTGTGTTGGGCCTGGTGATCCTCGGCGGGCCGGCGGTGACCGCTGCGTTGCGTGGCGTCGCCGGTTGGCGCGGACAGGCCGATCCCTGGTTCCTGGTCGCGCTGGAGCTGATCCTGATCGCCACCGCGGCGCAATGCGTGCCGGGCGCGTTCAACTCCACCAACAAGGCCGATTGGTTGCAGCTTTACACCGCGTTGGGCATCATCACGTCCGTGCTGGCGATTTTGCTCTGGCTGGTGTATGGTGTCTTCGGCAGTTGGCGCACGGTGGCCGAAGCCCTGCCCGTCGTGCTCCTGATCGTCGGGCTGGCCTGGGGCGTCAACCAGCTTTCCGGGGTGAACTATGATCGGGGCGCCGGCCGCGTGGCGGGCGTCCTGCTGGTGACGCCGGACGGTGGCGGGTTGGCCGATCTGCGTCGCGCCCTGCGCGAGCTGACCGCACTTAAGAGCGCCGGCGGTGGGGAAGCGCGGCTCGATTTGGCCCCGCCTGAATCGGCGCGCGCCACCCTGGGGCCGATCTTGCGTTGGGAATTGCGGCATCTGCCCAACCTGCGCGTTGTCAGCGGGCCGCGCGCCTCGTCGCCCCGGCCGCCCCTGGTGATCACCGCGGCCGATCCCACGGCCGCGCCCGGCGAGACATACGGCGGCGCTGATTTCGCCATTCTGCGCCGCTGGCGGCCGGAAGAACTCAAGAGCGCCGAAGCCTGGGTACGCTGGCTGATCTATCGCGAAGTCCGTCAAATGCCTGAGCCACAAAAGGTCGTGTTGTGGCTCGATCGGGCGCTGCCCGACGCGGGCGGACGGGGCAACAGGTAACATTTTCTATTGGAGAATCGCTCGTATGCAGAACGCCGAAGCCAAATCCATGAGCATCCTTGACCGGTCCTTCGCCGCGTTGACGCGCTGGGACGCCGAGAAAACCCTGTGGGCCATCCTGTTGGTCGTCACCCTCCTCAGCCGGGTGATCGGCCTGGGGGATCGGGCCATGAGCCACGATGAAAGCCTGCACACGGTCTACTCCTGGCAGTTGTACGATGGCCGGGGCTATCAGCACCAGCCGATGATGCACGGCCCGTTGAAGTTCATCCTCAACGCCGGCGCCTACTTCCTGTTCGGCGTGGATGACTGGAGCTCGCGCATCCAGGTGGCGCTGTTCGGCGTCGCGATGGTGTGGTTGGCGTGGTTCTTCCGCCGTTGGATGGGCAAGGCCGGCGCCTTCGCGACCGCCGTCATGTTCGCCATCTCCCCGGCGCTGCTTTACTACAGTCGTTACATCCGCGACGAAGTGATGCTGTGCGCGCTCCTGGTGCTTCTGGCGTTGTGCATGTTCCGTTACATGGCCTCTCGCAGCACCGCCTGGCTCATCGGCACCGCCGTGACCCTGGGTTTCGCCTTCCTGACGATGGAGGCCTCCTTCATCTTCGGTGGGGTGTTCGGCGGATTTCTGGTGTTGGCGCTTGCCATCCAGCTTTGGGCGATTGAGTGGCCCGCGCTTGTCCTGAGCAAAGTCGAAGGAGTGGCTGGCCTGACCGCCGCGCAAGCTGCCAGCCGGCGCACCTCGTTTCGGATCGTCCTGGGTGTCGCGCTCACCGCGCTGGCGGCCGGGTTGGTGTGCTATGTGTTCAAGGCGCGGCCCTTCGACCTGATCCTGCTCGGCATCGGCGCGGTCGCGGCGGCGATGCTGGTCGTGCTGGTCGCCATCTCCTGGCGCATGAAGCTGCGCGTGTTCGTCGAGCTTGACCTGATCGTCTTGCTGGCGACCCTCGTCATGCCATTCCTGGCGGCGGTGGTCCTGAAAGCCCTCGGTTGGCAGATCGGTCAGTTCAACAACCCCGGCCAGATCACCCTCCAGATGGTGTGGCAGGGGTTCACCGTGCTGATTATCCTGTTCGTGCTGAGCGCGCTGATCGGCTGGTTCTGGCTGCGGACGCGTTGGTTCTACGCGGCCGGCCTCTTCTGGGCCATCGAGATCCTCTTCTTCACGACCTTTTTGACCAACGGCCAGGGCGTGGGCACGGGCCTCATCGGTTCGCTGGGCTACTGGATTGACCAGCAGGCCGTAATGCGCGGCGGGCAGCCGTGGTATTACTTCTGGGGTCTGGTCCCGCTGTACGAGTACTTGCCTCTCATCTTGAGCCTCGCCGGCACGGTCGCCTGGCTGATCTGGTTCATCGGAGGCCGCTATCGGAGCGCGCCGGCCCTGGCCGAGCAGTCGGCGGCGGTCTCCGATGCCGAGGGCGCGCGGCCCAAGAAAGCGGCCAAGAGCGCCGGTGAGCCAAAGACCGCGGCGCCGGCTCTCCGGCTAAAACCGGACGCCGACCTGCGGATCTCTGAGCGCGTCGAAGGGCGCAGTCCTGAGCGCGTCGAAGGGCCGACTCCAGTCTTCGGCGTGCAGGCCGTGTTCGAGGCATTTCTGGTGGTCTGGTTCCTGGCGACATGGGTGGTCTTCACTTATGTGGGCGAGAAGATGGCCTGGCATGTCGTCTATTTCGCCACTTCGATGGCGCTGCTGGCTGGGTTGTGGTTGGGCCGCTTGGTAGATGGCCTGAATCGGCCCGAAGCACGGCGCCGCGGCGCGCTGTGGCTGGCCGTCATGACCCCGCTGGCCCTGCTGGCGGTGAAGGCGGTTTTCCCGGTCGCCGGCAAAAAGCCGTTTGTGGATGTCACCATCAATGGGTTGAGCAACACGGTGCAGTGGCTCGTGGCATTGGCGGTTGCGCTGGCGCTGATCTATCTGATCTATGATCGCGTGGTTGTGTTGGGCGGCCGGCAAAGCCTGCGCGTGGTCAGCCTGACGCTTCTGGGCCTGCTGGCGTGTACCACGACCGCAACGGCTTACCGTTTCGCCTTCATCAATTACGACTTCGCGACCGAGCCGATGGTTTACGCGCACGCGACGCCGGATGTCAAGCTGGCGCTGGCGCAGATCGAGGAGATTTCCCGCAAGACGGTCGGCGATCATTCGATCAAAGTCGCCTACGATGATGACTCGACTTGGCCTTTGGAGTGGTACTTCCGCGACTACCCCAAGAAGGCGTATTTCGGCGCCAGCCCCAGCCGTGAAGCCGTGGACGCGCCGGTCGTGGTGGTCGGCGACAAAAATATCTCTAAAGTGCGGCCCTACCTGGGGGAACGCTACCACGAGTTCAACTATCGCCTGATCTGGTGGCCGCGCGAGACGTACAAAGGCCTTTCGATCCAACGCCTGCAGGAGATCCTCCGCGACGGCAAGCAGCGCGGCCAGATTTGGGACATGATCATCCACCGGCGCTACACCACGCTCACATCGCAGTGGGATCCGGTGCATCGCTTCAGCCTGTTCGTGCGCAAAGATGTCGCGGCCCAGGTGTGGGATTGGGGCGCGCCGGCGGCATCCGCGGCCGCCGCCGAGGTGAAAGATCCCTACGTCGCACGCGTCATCGCGGCCACCCAGCAGCTTGGGACGACCGGGACCGCCGGCAAGGGGCCGGGGCAGTTCACCTTCCCGCGCGCGGTGGCGGTGGACGGCCAGAGCCGGATCTATGTCGCCGACTCCGGCAACAACCGCGTGCAGGTCTTCAACCCCGACGGCTCCTTCCTGCGCCAATTCGGGAGCACGTGTAAGCTGGACACCAAAGAAGGCTGCCAGGGGGAGGGTCGCGGCCAGTTCAACGAGCCGTGGGGCATCGCGGTGGATGGGGATGGCAACGTGTATGTGTCCGACACCTGGAATCACCGCGTGCAGAAGTTCGACAAGGACGGCAAGTTCGTCAACCAGTGGGGCGTGTTCGAATCCACCGGCGGCGAGCTGGGCAAGCCATTTGCTTTCTACGGCCCGCGCCAGGTGACGGTGGGCAAGGATGGCAAGGTCTACATCATGGACACCGGGAACAAACGCGTCCAGGCCTTCAACTCCGATGGCACGTTCCTGACGCAGTTCGGCGGGGGCGGCGTGGTGGACGGCCGCTTCGACGAGCCGACCGGCATTGCCCAGGACAGCGCCGGCAATTGGTATATTGCCGACACCTGGAACCGCCGTGTGCAGAAATTCGGCGCCGATCAGGCATACGCTGCACAATGGCCGATCTTCGGCTGGTCGGGCAACTCGGTGGTCAACAAGCCGCAACTGGCCGTGGATCAGCGGCGCACCATCATCTACGCGACCGACCCGGAGAATTTCCGCGTGCTGGCCTTCGGCCCGGATGGCGCGGCCCGCTTTGCGTTCGGTCAATACGGCAACGACGCGCAGTCCTTCACCCTGCCGACCGGCATCGCGGTGGGGCCGGATGGCCGCATCTATGTCGCCGACGGGGACGGGCATCGCGTGATGATCTTCCCGGCGCAACAGTAGTGCGTCACGTGCGTCAGATGCACTGTGAAGCAGTTTGTGCTCGGCGGCGTGGGAGGGCGAGATGCTTACGCGTTTGAAGGTTTCGGGTTTCAAGAATCTCGTGGATGTTGACGTGCGTTTTGGCCCTTTCACCTGTGTTGCGGGTGCAAATGGCGTCGGCAAATCCAACCTTTTCGACGCGATCACGTTTTTGAGTGCGTTGGCAAGCGACACCCTTCTCAATGCCGCGCTATCGGTTCGCGACGTGGGCGGGCGCACCGCCGATGTGCGGAGCCTCTTTCACCGAGTGGGCGATGCCTATGACGACAGCATCTCGTTCGAAGCCGAGATGATTGTCCCTTCTGAAGGTATTGATGACTTGGGGCAACACGCCGAGGCCAAGATCACCTTTCTGCGCTATGCCGTGGAGCTTGGTTATCGCGTGGATGAATCATTGCCCACGCTAGGCTCACTGGAACTGCGGCACGAGTCTTTGGATCATATCCGGCTGAGTGATGCCGCGGAGCATCTGAAATTTGCGCATTCTGCGGGTCGGTGGCGTAATTCTGTGGTGAAAGGGCGAAGTACCAGCCCGTTTATCTCGACTAAGGAAAAAGAGGGCGAGGTGAGCGCCGAGCATCAGATGGGCGCTAAGGGGTCGAAACAGCGAGTTATCAGCCTGCACCAAGACGGCAACCAGGGACGTCCCAAGTCGTTCCTGGCAGCCAATCTGCCCCGCACGGTCCTTTCAACTGTCAATGCCACCGAAAGCCCCACTGCTCTGATGGCGCGGCGCGAGATGCAGTCATGGCGTTTGCTTCAGCTCGAGCCTTCTGCGCTGCGCGAACCGGACAGGTTCACGACACCGCCGGGGTTGGGCGCGAATGGGTCTCATTTGCCCGCGACCCTCTACGCCCTGGCGCGGACTCAAAAGCCCAACGGCGCGGGGGGAGCGCGCGGCGAAACCTGGGTCTATGAGCAAGTCGCTACGCGTCTGGCTGATTTGCTTGACGACGTTTACCAGGTCAGGATAGACAAGAATGATCAGCGTGAGTTGTTGACCCTCGAAGTCGCTGATTTCGGTGGGACCCCGTATCCAGCGCGTTCGCTTTCCGACGGCACATTGCGGTTCTTGGCGCTCGCGGTTTTGGAGTTGGATCCAAAAGCAGGGGGCCTGATTTGCCTGGAAGAACCGGAAAACGGTTTTCACCCCGAGCGAATTCCAGGTATACTCCGGCTCTTGCAAGATATCGCGACCGATGTGACCCAACCTATCGGGCCGGACAACCCGCTGCGGCAAGTGATCATCAATACACATTCGCCAGCCGTGGTCGCGCAAGCACCCGATGACAGTTTGCTGGTTGCAGAGTTGCGCGAGACTGTGCATAACGGGCAGCAGTTCAAACGGGCTGCATTTAGCTGGCTACCCGACACATGGCGGGCAGAAGCAGAGGCTTCCATCCCTCCAGTGGCGCGCGGCAAGTTGCTGGCGTATCTGAACCCCGTGGCCTCGGAACCCGAACCGCGCCAGGCGAGAGAACGCACAGGAATAAAATCGTGCCGGGTGATTGATCGCCGTGATTTGCAGCTTGCATTATCGTGGCAGGGCGAGGGTGCATGAGCTTCCTGCGCTATACTTTTGTGACCGACGGCCCGACTGATCGGGCATTGATGCCGATTCTGACCTGGCTCCTGCGAGAACAGGGCGTGCGCTGCGCTATCCAGCCGGAATGGGCTGATCTGGGACGGCTACGGGTGCGCAAGCAGCTTTCATTGGTCGAACGAATGCGATGGGCGGTGGATCTTTATCCCTGCGATCTGCTCTTTGTCCACCGCGATGCGGAACGCGAGCCGCGCCAGAAACGTTATGCCGAGATCATGCAAGCGGTCAACGAACTCCAACGCGATCACGGCGTTGCAACACCGGCAGTTTGCGTCGTGCCCGTCCGCATGCAGGAAGCATGGCTTCTTTTGGACATACAAGCGATTCGCTGGGCTGCGGGTAATCAAACTGGGCGACAAGAATTGATCCTGCCTCCGCTCAAGGGTCTCGAAGCCATCCCCAACCCCAAGAAAGTATTGCACGATCTGCTGCGGGAAGCGAGCGGATTGCGCGGGCGGCGTCTTGATCGTTTCGATGCAGGTGAGCGCGCGGTTCGTGTGACCAGCTTGATTGGCGATTTTTCCCCGCTGCGGGCTTTGCCCGCCTTTGACGCGCTCGAAACTGATTTGACGCACTTGGTGTTGGAGCAAGGTTGGCAAACATTATCCGATTGAACGAGCAGATTATGGCTGAGACTGAAATGCCCGATGTTGGTCGGGGGCCGGCGGCGCGCCCTACCTTCCCGAAGCGCGCTGTGATCACGGCCGGGATGCCTTACGGCAACAAAGACCTGCACTTCGGCCACGTCGGCGGGGTGTTCATCCAGGCCGATGTGTTCGCCCGGTTCCTGCGTGATCGGATCGGGCCGGAGAACGTCATCTTCGTCTCCGGCACCGATTGCTTCGGCTCGCCGATCGTGGAGGATCACCGGCAGAAGACGGCGCGGGGTGAGTTCGCCGGCAGCCTGGAAGATTTCGTCCGCGCGAACCATGCGCGCCAGAAGGAAACCCTGGCGGCGTTTGAGATCAACCCGAATTTGTTCGGTGGGTCGAGCTTTGGCCGCGCGACGGAGATTCACCGCGAGTTGGGCGCGTGGTTGTTGACCGCGCTTTACGAGCACGGGCATTTGCAGAAGCGCACGACGCCGCAGTTCTATGACGCCGAACAGGGGATCTTCCTGAATGGCCGCCAGGTGGTGGGACGTTGTCCCATCCAGGGCTGCCGGTCCGAGCGGGCCTATGCGGATGAGTGCTCGCTGGGCCATCAGTTCGATCCCCAGGAGTTGCTCGACCCGATCAGCGCGCTCACCGGCAAGAAGCCGGAGATGCGCGATGTCGTCAACTGGTACCTCGCGTTGCCGCGGCTGCGGGCGGTCTTGACGGAGTGGCTCGACCGCGTGGCCGATTCGGGGGCGTGGCGTCACTTCATCATCCAGACGTTGCGGGCGCAGTTCGCCCCGCCGGTGATCCACATCACACGGGATCAGGTCGCTGAGTTGGACGCGGTCGCGGGACAATTGCCCGTTCATGTCCGGCAGGAGGGGCAGGCGAATTCCGTGCAGTTGGTGTTCGAGCGCCTGGAGGATCGGGAGATCGCCACCGAGATTTTGGGGCAGCACGGCCTCCGCTATCGCACGGGCGAGACGTTGGTGCCTTTCCGGCTGACCGGCAACTTGGCCTGGGGGCTGCCCGCGCCCGAATTGGAAGACCTGGCGGACCTCACCTTCTGGGTCTGGCCGGAGTCGCTGTGGGCGCCGATCTCCTTCACCGCCACCTATCTTGAGCAGCAGGCTGGTCCTGAGCAAAGTCGAAGGAGCGACCGCGCCGAGGATTGGCGCGATTGGTGGTGCGCCAAAGATGCGATGGTTTATCAGTTCATCGGGGAAGACAACGTCTTCTTCTACGGCCTGCCGCAGATGGGGATCTTCCTGGGCACGCAGGGCGCGCAGCCGGTCGCTGATCCGCCGGCGGGGCAGCTTCAGCCGACGCATCTGATCGCCAACCGGCACCTGCTGTTTCTGGGCAAAAAGGCCAGCAGCAGCGGCGCGGTGAAGCCGCCGATGGCCCGCGATCTGCTCGATCATTACACCGCCGATCAACTCCGCGCCCACTTCTTTAGCCTGGGGCTGGGGCTGCGCGGGATGAGTTTCCAGCCGAAGCCGTTCAATCCCGCCGCCGATGCGCGGGCCGCCGATCCGGTGCTGAAGGAAGGCAATCTCCTGAGCAACGCCTTCAACCGGGCGGTCCGTTCCTGCTTCTATACGGTGCAGAAGTTTCACGATGGCAGCGTGCCGGTGGGGCCGATCAGCCCGGAGGTGGTGGCCGCGTCGGAGGCGGCGATCCTGGATTACGAGCAGGCGATGTTCCGGCATGAGTTCCATCAGGCCGTCCCGATCATCGGCGACACCATCCGCGAGATCAACCAGTTGTGGAGCCGCAGCAAGCCTTACGACGATCAATGCGACCCGGCCGTGCGCCGCCAGGCGTTGATAGACGCGTTTCACATGGTGCGCATGGCCGCCGTGCTGATGCACCCGATTGCGCCTGCCGGCACGGAGCTGATCCGCCGCTATCTGCGGGTCGGCGAGGATTTTTGGTCGTGGGCGCGGATTTTCGAGCCGCTCTACGCGTTCATGCCCGACCCGGCGACCCACCGTCTGGAGTTCCTGGCCCCGCGGGTGGATTTCTTCGAGAAACACCCGAGCCAGGTTTCGGAAGCTGCTTGAGCAAGAACCCACTCTGAAGGGGTAGCATAGCCCCCCGTGGGCGTTTTGCGCGGGCACGAGGCCCTATGCTACGGATTCGACAGACCGACAACGCGACAGGAGACGATCGTGGCTCATCACACCCTCAAAAGCGACTATGCCCAACTTGTCGAGCGTCTGAACCGCTTCCCCCAGGGCGCGCCCCCTTCGGAGACGCTGTATAAAATCCTGGCGCTGCTCTTCAGTGAACGTGAGGCGGGGCTGGTGGCCCGGCTCCCGATCAAGCCGTTCACCGCGGAGCAGGCCAGCCGCGCCTGGGGCATGGGGTTGGCGGAGACCCGGAACGCCCTCGAGACGTTGGCGGACCGCGCCATCCTGGTGGACGTGGAGCAGGATGGCCGCTCGGTTTACACCTTGCCGCCGCCGATGGCCGGCTTCTTCGAGTTCTCGATGATGCGGCTGCGCGACGATGTGGATCAGCATGTGCTGGGCGAGCTTTTCCACCAGTACTGCAACGTCGAAGAGGAGTTCATCAAGACGCTGTTCACCGATGGCCAGACCCAGTTGGGTCGCGTCTACGTTCACGAGCCGGGGTTGTCGTCTGACAACGCCCTGCATGTGCTCGACTACGAGCGCGCCAGCGAGGTGATTCGCACCGCCAGCCAGCGCGGGATCGGCGTCTGTTATTGCCGCCACAAAATGGCGCACGTGGGCCGCGCCTGCGACGCGCCGATGGATATCTGCATGACCTTCAACGGCTCGGCCGAGTCGCTCACCAAACATGGCTTCGCCCGCGCCGTGGATGTGGCCGAGGGGCTGGATCTGCTCCAACAGGCTTACGCGCACAACCTGGTGCAGTTCGGCGAGAACGTGCGTCAGGGGGTGAATTTCATCTGCAACTGCTGCGGTTGCTGCTGCGAGGCGATGATCGCAGCCCGGCGGTTTGCGCTGCTGCACCCCGTTCACACGACCAACTTCCTGCCCCAGGTGCAGGCCGAGGAATGCACCGGCTGCGGCAAGTGCGTCAGCGTGTGCCCCGTGGCGGCGATGGCGCTGGTGTCGGCCAACGATCCGCATCGCCCGAACCGGAAACAGGCCAAAGTGGACGAGGAGTTGTGTCTGGGGTGCGGCGTCTGCACACGGGTCTGCGCTCAGCACGGCATCACCCTGCGCGCCCGGCCGCAGCGGGTGATCACGCCGCTGAACTCTGCGCACCGGGTTGTGGTCATGGCGGTCGAGCGCGGCACCCTGCAAAACCTTATCTTCGACAACCAGGTGCTTTGGAGCCACCGGGCGCTGGCCGCGCTGCTCGGCGTGATCCTCAAGCTGCCGCCGCTGAAGCAGGCGATGGCAAGCCGCCAGATGAAATCGCGCTACCTGGAGGCGCTCATCACGCGGTTGCAAGTTTGAGTGTGTTGGACGAGCAAGAACTTTCGGCTTTGCGCCGGCGGATCGGCGCTGCGCATCTCGAACAGCGTTTGACCGCGCAGGCAGATCACGCGCGGTGGCGCCGGGGACGCGGCCGGGTGCATCTGGAGAACTTCGGCGCGCTCATCCGGGCGGTGCATCTGGCTCTGCGCATCACCGGACTGGCCGCGTGGGGGCGCCGCAACGCCCTGGCGCTGACGGTGCGGCAAAACACGCTTTCGCTGCCGGGTCTACCGCCGGCCTTCGCCGGTTTGCGCATCCTCCACCTTTCCGATCTTCACTTCGATGGCTCCCCCGATTTCGGCCAACGTATTGCCCGCACGATCGCCCCACATGCCTTCGACTTGGCTGTGATCACGGGCGATTATCGCTTTCGCACGCACGGCAGCTATAGCCACCTCGCGTCTGACCTGGCCGCGCTGGCGCCGGCCCTGGCCTGTCGTTTCGGCGCGTTCGGCATTTTGGGCAACCATGACCTGATCGAGATGGTTCCGATGATCGAGCGGGCCGGCGTGCGACTGCTGCTGAATGAGGCGATCCGGCTGGCGCAGGACGGCGCGGCGGTCTGGCTGGTGGGCCTCGACGATGCGCACTACTTTGGCCTGCATGACTTCGATCGGGCGCTGCGAGACGTCCCGGCTGATGCGTTTCGCGTGCTGCTGGTACATTCCCCGGAGCTGCTCCCGGAAGCGGCTGCCCACGGCTTCGGCCTCTACCTGACCGGCCACACCCACGGCGGGCAAATCTGTCTGCCGGGCGGCTTTGCGCCCTACATGAACATCCGCTGCCACCCCGATCTGATCTCCGGCGCGTGGCGGTACGGCGCGATGCGGGGCTACACCTCCGCGGGCGTCGGCGCGTCCGGCGTTTTTGCGCGCTTCTTCTGCCCGCCGGAGATCGTGATTCACACGCTGACGGTGTCTTCGGGGGTGGAAAAGGCCGGGCGGTGAACGGTTTGTCCTCTTGCGCGGGGGTGGTATAATTGAGTCAGAGTTTTGAACAGGAGTGGTGAAGCGAAGCCATGCCAGAACTCGCACGCTTCTTTGGAATCATCGTTCGCATGTATGTCGAGGCTGGCGGGCCGCATCACCTGCCGCACTTCCATGCCTACTACGGTGAGTCGGTTGCCATTTACAGCATTGATCC
>CAZYHE010000021.1:10944-17402 GCA_964647225.1 uncultured Anaerolineales bacterium | reverse complement strand
TGATCTTTGGCGCGACCGGCGGCACGGGCCGGCAACTGGTGACGCAGGCGTTGGAACAAGGGCACACCGTGACCGCGTGCGTGCGCGTGACCGCCACATTGGGGATCAAGCACGATAATCTGAGCGTCTTTCAGGGCAATGTCCTGGATGAACAGGCGGTATTGTCGGCCGTTTTCGGCAAGGACGTGGTGATCTCGGCGCTTGGCTCACGCACGCCCGGCTTGCCCGACCTGATCCAGGGCACGCGCAACATTCTGGCGGCCATGGCCCAATGCGAGGTGCGCCGCTCGCTCTGGGTCACCTCCTTCGGGACGGGCGAAAGCCTGCGGCAGATGAGCTGGCTGGCGCGGAATCTGATCGTGAAGGGCTTCTTGCGCGCGGCGATCGCAGAAAAGGAGATCCAGGAGCGCCTGATCCGGGAAAACGCGGGCGAGTGGATCATCGCGCGGCCGGGCGGCCTGACCGACGGCCCGCGCACCGGCGTGTATCGGGTCATCCCCAGCGCTGCGAAAGAACAGGTTGGACGCCCCGCCATCTCGCGCGCCGATGTGGCCGATTTTATCCTGAAGAACCTGACGAACGACGCCTATGTGCGGCAGGCGGTGGGGTTGAGTTACTAACAGGAGTTACGCAGTCCGCTTCTTTGCCCAGTGCAAGCACCCTGAGCGGAGCCTTGCCGTCGTTTGGCAAGGCGTAGTCGAAGGATGCGAGGAAGGTAGACGATGGAATCTGCGCTGACTGCAATCGAAACGATTGGGAAGGCAGTGGGAATCAGTGAAGCCGAATGGCTACAACTGGCTGCGCAAAATCCGGCCTTCGCATATCTCCACGAGGCCGCCGAAGACATCTACTCGACGGACGACGGCGTGCCTTTCCATGATCACCAAGCATAAGCAAGGGAGACGCCTTTTATGGTAGAGACCGCTTCTCTCGCCAGCATCGTGACGACGCTTGCGCCGGCCGACCAGGAACGCGTGCGCGAGTACATCGCGTTCTTGCGGTGGCGCGGTGGGCCGGCGGCCGACTTGACCGGGCCGGCGCAACCCGAACGCGTCTGGCGCTTCAGCTTCCTGGAGCATTTCGCCGAAGCCGATGTCCGCGCCAGCCGCGACGCGGCCGGGATGGAGGTCAAGATCGGCGAGGCGGTGGTGGGCGGCGAACGCCGGCCCGCGCTCTGGCAGCACCCGCCGGTGATGGGCGAATCCCGCATCGAGTTCCACGTGCCGGTGCCGGCCGGGCTGCGGGCGCCGGGCGCACGGCTGCGCTTCAGCATCGGCATGCGCGACGGCGCACAGGCCACCGATGGCCTGGTGGCGTACCGCGTCCGCGTAGACGGCTGGCAGATTTGGAGCCGCGCGGCCTGGCCGGCCGCCTGGCAATCGTTCGAGATCGGCCTGCCGTTTCAGACCGGCAACGTCTTGCGCCTGACCTTCGCTACCGACGCGCTGGGCAGCCATCCCTTCGCCTGGGCCGTCTGGGGCGAGCCGGAGTTGGTGGGGGCCACAGACTGAGCCGCCGCGTGGCCCACGCAAATGATGTAGCGCAAGATGGCATCTTGCGCTACTCCTACCCTGCAAGGAGGAGCGACGATGCCTATATCAGAAGCAACCCATCATCCACTCGTTCAACTCGCCCGTGCGGCCATCACGGCCCAGGTGCGAGAGCATCGGAAGATCGGCCCGGATGACGCGCCGGCCGCGATCACGGGCGCGCCGGCGGGGGTCTTTGTGACGCT
Organism: uncultured Anaerolineales bacterium; assembly: GCA_964647225.1. Taxonomy (GTDB): domain Bacteria; phylum Chloroflexota; class Anaerolineae; order CG2-30-64-16; family CG2-30-64-16; genus CAZYHE01. The sequence goes on along the minus strand of CAZYHE010000021.1, from coordinate 15,667 downwards.
CCACCAGGCAAGCACGGGCGACCTGCGCGGCTGCATCGGCACCATCGGCCCGACCGAGCCATCGTTGGCCCAGGAAGTGATCAACAACGCGATCTCGGCTGCGACGCGCGACTGGCGCTTCCGCCCGGTCGGTGCGGCCGAATTGGCCGACCTGGCGATTGATGTCAGCGTGCTCTATCCGCCGGAACCGATCGCCACGCTGGCCGAGCTGGATCCCACACACTACGGCGTGATCGTGCAACGCGGCGGCCGGCGCGGCCTGCTCCTGCCCGATATCGAGGGCGTGGAGGACGCCGAAACGCAGGTCAGCATCGCGCGGCAGAAGGCCGGCATTGGGCCAGATGAAACCGTGAAACTCTATCGCTTTCGCGTCGAGAAGTACACGTAGCCGACACTGTTCACAGGAGTTTACCTCACATGACGATCTCACTGCTGCGCGCGGCGGGCGCGCCTCTGCTCCGCGTGGGGCATCGCGGGGCGAAGGGCCATGCGCCCGAAAACACCCCGATCTCCTTCTCGGTCGCGGCCGCGATGGGGGTCAGCGTCGTCGAAACGGATGTACACTTGAGCAAAGATGGCGAGGTGGTGTTGATCCACGACCACACGGTGGATCGCACGACCGATGGTCACGGCTACGTCAGGGATTTGACGCTGGCCGAGCTGAGGAAGCTGGATGCGGGGAGTTGGTACGATGCACGGTTCGCCGGGGAGCAGATCCCGACCCTGGATGAGCTGCTGAGCTGGGCGCGCGATCGGATCGCGGTCGCCATCGAGATCAAGAACGGCCCGATCTACTACCCCGGCATCGTCGCCAAGACGATCGCGGCGCTCCGGCGGCACGGCATGACCCACCAGGCGATCCTGATCAGCTTCGACCACCTGGCGGTGCGCGAGGCCAAACAGATCGCGCCGGAGATCATGGCCGGCATCCTCTACGTCGGCGGGCTGGCCGACCCGGTCGGCGCGGCGCGCGCGGCCGGCGCCGACGCGCTCCATCCCCACTGGGCCTACGTCACCCCCGCGCTGGTGCAGACCGTCCACGCGGCCGGTCTGGCGCTCAGCCCGTGGAACCCCAACGACCTGCCGACGATCCGCCTGTTGAGCCAGATGGGCGTGGACAGCGTCGGCACCGATTACCCGGAATTGTTCGACCAGGTCTAGTTGGCAACTGCGCCGCCAGACATGAGCGCGCATCCTGAGCGGAGGTCACGTCGTGTGTGACCGCAGTCGAAGGATGCAACCCTGACTGAGTTTCAGCGTCCGGCGTTCCCCACGAGCGCCAGCACGGCCCCGGCGATCAGCGGCAAGGGCAGCACCTGGTTGACCGCGGCCAATTCGGCGGCGACCTTAGGCATGCCGTAGACCGCCGAAGTCGCCTCGTCTTGGGCGATGGTGGCGGCGCCGCGGTCGTGCATCGCCTTTAGGCCGCGCGCGCCGTCGTCGCCCATCCCCGTGAGCAGCACGCCGATGGCTTCCCCGCCATAGACGCGCGCCACCGACTCGAACAGCACGGTGGCCGACGGCCGCACATGGCTGACGGGCGGCGCCTTGCTCAGCCCAAGCAGGCCGCGATTCACGATCTGGACATGGGTATCATCCGGCGCGATGTAGATCGTGCCGGGCTGGAGATACTCCCCCTCGGCGACCACCTTCACCGTCAGGCGGCTTTCCAATTGCAGCCACGCGGCCAGCCCGGCCGTAAAACCGATCGTCATATGCTGGACGACGATCACGGGGATCGGAAAACCCAGCGGCAGCCCCTTGAAGAGCGTATTGAGCGCCGCCGGCCCACCGGTCGACGCGCCCACCGCCAGGAGCGCGTAGGGCTGCGTCACGCGTGCGCCTTCCTCTCCCCGGCCCTGTGGAGATGAATGCGAACGATAGCGCCGGATCACCTTGACCTCGGACATCAACTTGACCGTGGTGATCAACCGCTCACGCAGCATCGCGAAATCGGGGTGCATGGTCGTTGCCGGTTTTTCGATCACCTCCAGCGCGCCGGCTTGCATCGCGTTGAAGGTGATCATCACCTCGGAACGTTCGACGCTGGAACTGACGATCACGATCGGCGTCGGCCGCTGCTCCATGATGCGTCGCGTCGCGTCGAACCCGTCCATCCCCGGCATGTGAATATCCATGGTGATGATGTCGGGCTTGAGCGCAAGCGCCTGGCGCACCCCCTCTTCACCGTTCGGCGCCATGCCGATTACCTGCAAGTCGGGGTCCGACTCCAGGATGTTCTTGAGCAAAATCCGCATCGTGGGCGAATCTTCGATGACGAGAACCCGAATCATTGCGGTATCCTCTCGTTCTAAATCAACCTGCGGATCGTCTCAAGCAAATTATCCTGATCGAATGCGCCCTTGGTGATATAGGCGTCTGCGCCGGCCTGCACACCGCGCTCGCGATCCTCGCGCGAATCAAGCGTTGTCACCAGGACAATGGGTAGATTCTTGAGCCGTTGGTCACCGCGCACCCGGAGGGTCAGATCGAACCCATTCAACCGCGGCATATTCACATCGCTCACCACCAGGTCGAACAACCCGTCAGGCGCGCACCCATCGGCCTGGAGCGCGTTCCATGCTTCCAGACCATCGGCGTAGGCGCGCACGGCGAAACCCGCTGCCTCCAGGATGTTCTTCTCCAGCGTGCGCGTGGTGATGGAATCATCAACCACCATGACGGTCCGCGCGCGCGTCTCCTCTGGGGGCGCGGGCGCGGCCTGCGGCGCACTTACGGGCGCCGACGCCCTGAGCAGATCGGCAGCGTTCAACACAAGAACCACCTCTCCGGTGCCAAGGATGCTGGCGCCGACCAGATATCGCACACGCAAGAACGGCTTCGGCAGCGGTTTGACCACCACTTCCTGGGCGTTCGTCACGGCGTCCACCCGGAACGCCAGCCGCTTTTCGGCCGAGCCTAAGATGATGGCCGTCCCCAGGTCGGGGGCGGCCTGCGCCCCATCGCGGCCCGGCTTCGGCGCCGGGGGCTGACTGCTCGTCACACCCAAAACCTGCGCCAGGTTCAACAGCAAGATCGGCCGGCCATCGGGCCGGATGGCCGCCTGCCCTTCGGCGTAGCCGACGGAAGCGGCCCCCAGCCGGACGATACGGATCACATTGGTGATCGGCACCGCGAACGTCTGCCCGGCCACCTGCACGAGCAGGCAGAGCGTCGTCGCGACCGTCAACGGCAGAGTTAGGATGAAATGAGCGCCGGCCCCCAACGTGCTACGCACATCAATCAGGCCATGCAGCCGCTCCACCTTGTCGCGCACCACATCCATGCCCACGCCCCGGCCCGACACGTCGGACACCACCATGCTGGTGGAGACCCCCGAACGGAAGATCAGCCAGAGCGCCTCGTGCTCGCTCATCGCCGCGGCTTCGGTGGCCGACACGCTGCCCTTCTTGACCGCGCTCGCGCGCACCCGGGCCACATCAATCCCCTGTCCGTCGTCCGACACCGCAATAATGATGCTGTCGCCATGCTGCGCCGCGGACAGGGTGATCGTCCCCTCGGCGGGCTTGCCCGCCAACTGGCGCGCCTGCGGCAGTTCGATGCCGTGATCGAGGGAATTGCGCAGCAGATGCGTGAGCGGATCCTTGATCTGCTCCAGCACCGAACGATCCACCTCGGTGTCGCCGCCCTGGATGACCAGCCGGACCTCTTTGCCCAGGTCGTACGCCAGATCGCGCACCATACGCGGGAACGTCCCGAACACGGTGCTGATGGGCAGCATGCGCATTCGGCGGATGTTGTCTTGCAGCGCGGCCATCACCTGGGTCAGCCGGCGCTGGTCGGCGTCGTAGCGGCGCTGGAGGCTGCGCAGACGGCCGCCCACTTCGTGCAGCCGCGGCGAGGCGCCCGGCAAAGTAGACCCGGTGCGTCTGGCCCACTGCTCGGCCGCCCAGGCATCCACATCATCCAGGAGCGCACGCAATTCGAGGCCGCGTTGTTCGGCGCCCAGGCGCGCCACTTGCAGCTCGCCCATCTGCGCCATCAACGCCTCGAGCTTGGTTGTGGCGACCCGCACCGACTCCTCGACGGGCGCGGGCGCCGCACCGGGGGCGGCCGGACCTGGGCTGGCATCAGGCAGGGGGGCCGGGGGCGCGGGCGCCTCGCGGGCGGCCGGGGGGGCCGGCGCGACCTGAACCGCCGGCGCGATGGGTGGCTCCGGGGTGGCCGGCGGCGGCGCAGGCTCCGGCGCGACCTCGGCCGCCGTATTGGCGACATCCAACCGCGCCAACAGGCTCGCCAGGTCATGTTTGGCCGCCGGCGCCAGCCCGCCCGATTCGCGCACCAGGTCACACAGCGCATCCAGCGCGCGGTAGACCAGGTTGTAGAACGCCGGCGTCGGCTTGATCTCGCCGTTGCGCGCGCGGCCGAAAAGGGTCTCCAGGCGGTGTGAAACGCTCTCGATGCGCTCCAGATTCATCGCGCGTGCGGCGCCCTTCAGGCTATGAAGCTCGCGGAACACGTCGGCCCAATGCTGGAGGGCCTCGACACCCTCCAGACCCTTTTCAAGGTCCAAGAGGCGATTGGTGGCCGCGTCCAGATGTTCTTGCGCTTCGGCCACAAAGGTCGAGAGCAACTCACGCAGGAAATCGTCATCGAAAGTCATGGCATCCGCTCCCCGCGTCACACCTTGTAACGCTCGGTGAGGGTTTGCAGTTGGCGGGCCAGGCCGTTCAGCCCTTCCGCCGCCGTCTGACTCTGCCGC
>CAZYHE010000021.1:0-10844 GCA_964647225.1 uncultured Anaerolineales bacterium | reverse complement strand
CGACCATCCCCTGGAGGCGTTCGGCCATCGTGTTCAGATGGCCGGCCAGCGCGCCCAAATCGTCGCTGCCCTGGGGCGTCAGCCGCATCGCCAGGTCGCCGCGCGCGACCGCGTTGGCGAAGGCCGCGTATTCGTGGATCGCCGTCTCCAGCCGTTCTTTGGTCCGGCGTTCCGCCATGACCATCGTTTGCAGGCGATCGGCCATCACGTTCAGGTTGCCCGCCAGCGCGCCCAAGTCATCACTGCCCCTGGCAGCCAGCCGCGTCGCCAGGTCGCCGCGCGCCACGGCATCGGCAAACGCCGCATATTCGTGGATCGCCGTCTGCAATTGTTCCGTGGCCTGCCGCTCGGCGGCCACCATCGCCTGCAGGCGGTCGGCCATCAGGTTGAAGGCGCGCGCCAGCCGCTCGATCTCGTCGCCGGAATGCACCGCAGCGCGCGGGGTCAAGTCGCCTTCCGAGAGCGCCTCGGCCGCGCGCATCACCGCCCGGATATTGCGCGCCACCCCGCGCCCCACCCACAGGCTGACGCCCAAGGCCAGAATGACCGCCACGACCATCAACGCCAGCAAAATCCGCCCCGAAAAAGCGAAGGTGTCGGCCGAGAATTGGCGAATGCCCGCCCCCGCCCCAGCGCTGGTCTGGACCAGCGCGTTCAGCGCATCCACTGCGGCCGCCTGGCGCGTCAGCAGCGAAGGGGGCAGGGCGCGCCGCGCGCTGTCGGCCCGCATCATCGTCAGCAGCCCGACGATCTCATCGGCATAGGCCTGCCAGGCGCTCTCGAATTGGGCAAACGCGGCCTTTTCCTGCGGATCCCGGCGGGAGGCGCGATAGCTCTCCACGCTGCGGTTGAGCTCGGCCATGGCCGTCGTGAGGGCCTGCTCGGTCCGCTCACGTTCTTCGGGCATGGCGGCCAGGCGATACACCTCGCCGCGCACGCGATGCAGGGTTGCGCCCGCCTGTTCCAATTGCACGAACGGCTCGATATCGTTCTGGAGCGCATCCGCCAGGCGCGCGTTGACGGTCTTCAGGCTGAAGTAGCCGCCAAAGCCCATCAGTATGATCAAAAAAGATACACAGATCGAACTTAACACGAGCTTTTCAGCCACATTGGGTTTGCGTCCACCAAACACGATTGACCTCCTAGCTAAACCTCGTAGCGCTCATTCGCGACGAATTCTGATGGTCATGAGCGTTCCGCCACACCTTGTCTCAAGCCGCCTGCACCACCAAACGCGCATCCGCCAGGAGCGTCTCGATGTTGAGCACCGCCAGCAGGTCGGACGTGACGCCCTGGATCAATGGTCGCGCCAGGCCCACCGCCTCGACGAGCGAAGCCCCAATCTCGCTGCGCAACACCTGGCGCACCTCCGGGACGGCATCCACCAACAGCCCCGCGCAAGCGTCCAGGCCGTGCGCGGCGACCAAGACGACATTCTGCGCGGCCTGGGCGTCGCCGTTCTCTTTCGGAGCGGGCAGGCGGGCGGGCAGATCGAGAAAGCTGCGCAAATCCAGCAGCGGATACAAGTGCCCGCGCAGGTTCACCAGGCCCGCCCAAAACGCCGGCACACCGGGCAAGGGCGTCACTTCGTCAAAGGGCAGCACCTCCAGCACGCTGCGCACATTCACGCCATATCGCTCGGCGCCCAGGACGAGGACGACGAGATCCATCGTCTCGCCGGTGACAGGAGTTTCCGGCGGTTGGGCCAGCCGCCGGGCACGCTCATCCAGGATGCGCTGCTCGGCTTCGGAACGGAGGTCTGGCTGGGTTGCGATCATTGTGGCTGCTCCATTGGACACAAGCTATGCGCCTTGCGCGCCGCCGACCGTCCGCAGTAAATCGCCGACGGTCATACCATCCCCTTCCGGGACCGGATCGCCGGCCGGCGCGCCGGCCAACAGGCGGGCAATGTTTTCGCGATGTCGCTGCGCGCGGCCCGCCTGCCCCGCAAAGGTATAAAGGTTCGCCAGCGCCAGATGGCCCATCACGAACCCGGCATCCACATAGACGCAGCGGCGCAACGCGGCCAGCGCGCCCTCGGCGTCGCCCAACTCCTGCAAAATCAAGCCCTGGAGATAATAGGCGGGCGCAAAGAGCGGCGCCTTCTGCACCAACGCCAGGATCGAACGCTGGGCCGGCTCCAATTGGGATTGGTCGGCCAACTGCCTTGCGGCCTGGTACTGCGACAATAAATCGCCTTCGCCGGTCGCGGGGGGCGCAGCGGCCGGCGGCGCGGGGACACTCGCGACACGGCGCACATGCTCATGCGACCGCGCCGTGGGGCGGGGCGTGTGCGCCGTAGCCCCCGGCCCGCGCGCGTGGCTGCCAGCGCGCCGCGGCGCGGTCACAAGCGGCCAGGCATCGGCCGGCGCATCGGGAACCGCCGCCGCGGCCACTTGCTTTTGATAAACGATGGCGTTTGGAAAGCTGTGGGTGGTGAACCGACTGAAGAGCGCGATGGATGGCTCAGCATGGCCCACGAGCAGCCAACCGCCAGCGGCCAGCGCATCGTACAGGCGATCAATCACGCGCCGCGCCATCTCCTCGCCGAAATAGATCAGCACATTCCGGAACAGGATCAGATCCATCTCCAGGGTGTCGGTCAGCGCCGAGGGATAGGAATCGTCGGCCAGGTTGAGGTAGGCGAATGTGACCTGGCCGCGCACCTGGGGTGACAACTCGAACTGACTGCCGCGCGGCGTGAAGTACTGCGTTTGGATGTCCGGCGGGGTGTCCCGAAATGACCAGGCGGTGTAAAAGCCGCGCTGCGCCTTTTCGAGCAGGCCGCGGTTCAGATCGGTCGCCAGGATCTTCACATCCCAGGCGGCGAGATCGGGCAGCACGCGGCGCAAAAGCATTGCCAGCGAATACGGCTCCTCGCCCGACGCGCAGCCGACGCTCCAAATGCGGAGCCGGCGCAGGTCACGCCGCCGCTCGATCAACTCGGGCAAAATCCGCTGTTCCAATGCCTCGAACTGGGGCTGATTGCGAAAGAAGTAAGTTTCGGGGACAGTGAGAGAGGCGATGAACGCTTCGAGCGCGCCTGGGGCGGCCGGCCCTCCCGTCAGGCGGTCATACAACAACTCCGGCGTGGACACACCAAACTCGTTGAACGCCCGGTCGAGCGCGCGTTCGAGATCGGCCCGGCGCTGGCCGGAAAATTCCATGCCGCTCCGGGCGCGCAGGAGGTCGGAGAAACATTGAAAGTCAGCCTCGGAGAGCGTGGGCGGCCCAGTGACCATGCAGACAGCTCCCTTGCCGCGCTTCAGCGCGTGACCACGGACTGCTGCGCCGATGCGCAGAGACGTTGAAGATCCAGGAGCAAGATCAGCCGCTCGGCTGTCCGCGCGACGGCCAGGACCGGATGGGCCGCGCCGGCCAGCTCATCGGACGCCGAGAGCGCATCGGCGGTCAGCGTCAACACCTCGATGACCTCATCCACGATCAGGCCCACCGGCCGGTCGGCGCATTGCGCCACGATCACCGGGGTCTCCAGCCCAATCGGCCGGGCCGGGAACCCCAACCGGAGGCGCAAGTCAATCACCGGCACGACCCGGCCGCGCAGATTCAACATGCCGGCCAGCCAGGGTTGCGCTTCGGGCACATGCGCCAGCGCCACCATGCTCAACACCTCCAGCACATCGCCCACGACCAGCGCGTAATCGCCGCCGTGTAGCCGGAAGGTGAGCCACTGTACTCGCTCCGCTCGCTGCGACTGGATGGACTGCATCCGCGCCTCCACTACGTGATTTGCGACAAGAGGAGCTTCACGGTGAAGGTGCTGCCCTTGCCGGGAACCCCGGCCGACTCCACCGATACACTGCCCCCGTGAGATTCGACCGTCTGCTTGACGATGAACAGGCCCAGGCCCGTGCCCTGGATGCGGCGGGCCATCTCGCCGGGCACGCGATGGTACTTGCTGAAGAGCACCTCCATCTGCGACTTCGAGATCCCCTGGCCGGTGTCCATCACACGCAACATCGCGAATTTGCCCTCGGCCCGAAGCCGCACCGTGATCTGCCCGCCCTCCGGGGTGTATTTCACGGCATTGGACAGCAAGTTGTCAACCACCTGCTTCATCCGCTCGATATCCACATACGACTGGACTGGTTGCTCGGGCAGATCCAGGATGATCGTCTGGCCCTTGGATTGCGCCTGCATCCGCCCAAGTTTCAGCCCGGCCTCGACGACCCCGCGCATGTCCACATTCTGGCAATCCAGTTTCAGATAGCCGGCATCAATCTTGGCAAAATCCAGGTAATCGTTGATCAGGCCGAGCAGCTTGCGGGATGCATCGCTCGCCATCGAAAGCAACTCGATCTGCGCGGCGGTCAGCGACTCGGCATAGTCCTCCAGCAGCAGATTGTGAATCATCACGGAGGCGGCCGCGGGATTGCGCATGTCGTGCGTGACCATCGAATAGAAATCGGCCCGCACCTGGCTGAGCTGCTTCTGGGCGACCAGGCCGGCGCGGCGTTGCAGCGCCTGGCCGAGCGCGTAGAAGAACTCGGCGTGGTCGCCGCCCACGTTGAGATCGTGCTTTTCGATATAGCCATCGGCGCCGTGCTGCACCGCCGTGATCGCCGACTTGACGCCGCCCATCCCGGTCAGCATCACGATTGCGCTCTCGTCATCCGACACGCGGATTTGACGCAAGATCTCGATGCCATCCGTATCGGGCAACAGCAAATCAAGAATGATCAAGTCGTACTTGTGGCCGAGGCGACAAAAAGCCAGCGCCTCTTCGCCAGTGACCGCCGCATCCACGTTCGCGCCTTGCTCGGTCAGCAGCCGTCGCAGAAAAGCCCGGATTGTGATCGAATCATCTACCGTCAGGATGCGCTTGCCTTCGAACATTCCTCGCCTCCCAGCCAATATCCCCATCTCACGGGCGGTCTCCGGCGTCACAGCGAGACCGTCCTGCTTGTCCAGTCGCTTATCAGAGTCCTGCCCCTACGATTTACATCTGCACACAGTATACCCGCCCACTGTGAAGAAATCGTAAAGAGCCAGACAGCCGGCGCGCCAATCCGCCTCAAGTATAGTGGAATTTCAACGCGCCGGCAGCCGCCGTGGACGCCACGACATCCACCGCCACCTGCGCGCCCTTGGCCGGCGCGGCGGCCAACAGCCAATCGGCCAGCGGCTCGCGCAGGTTCTTCTGGATGATGCGGCGCAAGGGCCGCGCGCCCCATTCGGGATGATCGTTCTGCGCCAGCATCCATTCCTTCGCCGCGTCGCTGATCGTCAACGCGACCCCCTGGGCCGCCAACGTCTTGCCTTCCTTCTTCAACAGCAAATTCAAGATCTGGCGCAACTGATCCTGGGTCAGCGGCAGGAAGAGGATGATCTCGTCCAGACGGTTGAGAAACTCCGGCCGGAAGAAGGAACGCACCGTCGCCATCACCGTCTCGCGCATCTCGTCGGTCAGGATCGGCTTGTCCAGGAATTGCGAGCCGAGATTGCTCGTCAGGATGATCAGCGTCTCGCTAAACGAGGTCACCCGGCCCTGCGCATCCGTCAGCCGGCCCTCCTCCATGATCTGAAGCAGCACATCGAGCACGCGCGGGTGCGCCTTCTCGACCTCGTCGAAGAGCACCACCGAGCTGGGCCGCTGCCGCACCTTCTCGGTGAGCTGCCCGCCCTCCTCGTATCCCACGTAGCCCGGCGGCGCGCCGATCAGCCGGTTCACCGTGTGATCCTGCTGATACTCGCTCATGTCGAGGGCGACGATCGCGTCCTCGCTCCCGTACATGAACTCGGCCAGCGCCCGCGCCAGCTCCGTCTTGCCGACGCCGCTCGGCCCCAGGAAGAGGAACGAGCCGATCGGCCGCTTCGGGTCCTTCAGCCCCACGCGGGCGATCTTTACCGCTCGGCTCACCGCCAGCACCGCCTCATCCTGACCGATGATACGTTGGTGCAGCGCCTCGACCATGCCGGCGTAGCGGGTGCGCTCGTCGGCCCCGAGCTTGTTGACGGGGATGCCCGTCATCGCGCTGACCGCGGCCGCCACATCATCCTCGTCGAGCGTGGAATCGGGCTTGAGGTCGGGCCGGAACGCGGCGTGCGACTGGCCGGCCAGCTTGAGCATCGCGCACGCCCGATGCAGCGCGGCCAGCGCGGAAGCGGGCAGCGGCATCCCGGCCACATAGCGTTTCGCCATGTTCACCGCCGCGGCCAGGGCGTTGTCCGCGATGCGCAACCCATAGTCGTGCTCCAGCACCGGCTTATGCACGGTCAGGATGGCGATCGCTTCATCGGCCGGCGGCTCGGCCACGCGCAGCCTGTGGCTGTAGGCCGGCAGGATCGAATCCGCGGCCAGCCGCTCCTTCCAGGCCGCATCGGTCGTCGTGGCGATCACGACCGGCCGCAATTCCAGGAAGGCGCGCTGCACCGCCCGCGTGCCTTTCGGGAACTCCGCCGAAGTGAGCGAGCCGCTGAAAAAGCGCTCGACGCCCGGAATGAAGAGCACGCCCTCGGCGGCCTGGCGGCGGGCGGTCTCCACCGCTTTCTCGGCGTCGGCCAGCAGCGCATTCTCCGAAACTTGCACCAGGCTGGTCAGACCCTCTGGCCCCTTGCCTTCGGCCAGCAGCAATGCCAACCCCTGCGCCAGCGACCGCTTGCCCACCCCGACCTCGCCCACCAGCAGCACATGCCGATGGTTCGCCAGGGTGAGCAGGCCGAGCAGATCGCGCATCAGATCGCCCCGCACATGGACCGGCTTCGCCTCGCCCGCTTTGGCCTGCGCGACGAGATCCTGGCTGGCGACGCGCTTGGTCTGCGTCTGTTGGACGAGCCGGTTGGTCAGCGTTTCGGGCGAGATGCCATAGCGGCGGAGCAGCGCGGTCGTGCTCACCCCCCGCTCGGCCAACGCGGCCAGCGCGTGCTCGGCGCCCATCTGCAGCTCATCCGCGGCCTGGGCGATGCTGCGGCCCTCATCCAGGACGATCACCATCTCGGTGGACATACGCGCAGTCGCGCCGGTCTCATCCGCGAAGGTGAGATCGGCGTCGCGGCCGGGGCTGTTGCGCGCCAGCACCTCGGCCGCGGCAGCCAACTCATCCAGCCGGAAGCTGCGCTCAGCGGCCAGCAGCACCAGCAGGCGGTGCGCCGCGCCGATGTCGTCGCGCACAAAGGTCAACAGCAGGAGCGCCGGCGTCACGAACGGCAGGCTCATGGCCTTCGCGCGCTTCGCCGCGGCATTGAGGGCTTTCGCCAGGTCGGGCGACAGGATATTCGGGTTCAAGACGGTCATTGGGCGGCTCGATGTTGCATGATGAATGCTGCGTGATGAATGTTGAATGTTGACAACTGCACACGGACAATACTTTACTCGCCTGGATTGTACCACGTGTACAGCAGAACTGCAACGGCGCAAAATCGCAAACTGCACGCTGACGCTTGACCAAATGGGCGGTACACTGTTATACTTGTGCTATCCAAAAAGATGCAAAAATACACAGCGCGTTTTTCGGAGGCAACCGCTTCATGACCGAAGAGCTACGCTTCACGATCAGCCAGTTCGGTGACGCCATACGCCGCGTGTTGGTCGTCGCGGCGCACCCCGACGACCTGGAGACCGCCTGCGGCGGCACGGTCCTCCTGCTCATCGCCCAGGGCGTCGAGGTATCGCTGCTGCTCGGCACCGATGGCGACATCGGCACGCACGACCGCCGCTTCACGCGGGAGACGCTGGCCGCCACGCGCCGCCAGGAGACCCGCGACGCCGCCCGCGCGCTCGGCCTGCAGGAAGTCAGCTTCCTGGGCCGGCACGATGGCGAACTGGTGGCCGACCTGGCGCTGCGCGCCGAGATCGCCGCGGCCTACCGCCGCCGCCAGCCCGACACGATCTTCACCTTCGACCCGTTCTGGCCGGGACAGGCGCACCCCGATCACACCGCGGCCGGCCGCGCCGCAGTGGACGCCTACATGCCATCCAAAATGGAACTGTATCACCCGGAGCAGCTTGTGGATGGGATCCAGGTCGCGGATGTCAAACGCTTCTTCTTCTTTGGCGGCAGCAACCGCGAGGGGGAGATCACGGTGGACATCTCCTCTGTTTGGGATCAGAAAGTCGCGGCGACCCGGTGTCACGTCAGCCAATTCGGCCAAAAAGAAGAAGCGCTGCAATGGCTGGCCGACTGGAATCACGAGACCGGCAAGTGCTGCGGCATCGAATACGCAGAGGCCTTTCACCCGATGCGCGTCTGGTAAGGAGGGCAAATCAGTAGAAATACGGATAGTTTGCGGGACGACTTCGAATATGGTGGGGATAGCACCGCGCGCGCCTTGTTCGTTCTGGCTAATAACCTCTCCGCGCACGACAAGGCGCCGCGCGGCATCTCCCCCACCACCCACCAATCAATCCAACATCCACCGATCACTGAAGGAGGAGCCATGGAGCATCTGCACGAGGCAGTCAGTCGCGCCATCCTGGATCGGCGCCAGGAGTTGTCCGAGGCGATCATCGCGCGCCAATACGCGCGGCAGGCCGCGTACTGGAACGGCTATGAGCCAACGGGCCGGAGCAAATCGCTGCGCGATGCCGGCTATCACCTGACCTATCTCGCCGAGGCGGTTGCGGCCGAAGACCGCTCGCTTTTCACCGATTATGTCGGCTGGGTCAAAGTGCTTTTCGCTGGACTGGGCTTCACCGACGCGGTGCTGCCCGACACCCTCCAATGCACGCGCGAGGTGCTGCACGAGGCGCTGCCGCCGCCGATGTGGGCTGTTGTCGAGCCGCACCTGGCGGCGGCGGATGCGGCCCTGCCGGCGGTGGCGGCCGTGCCGCCCAGTTTCCTGGGCGATGAATCTAAGCTCACCCGGCTCGCCCACCAATATCTCGAGGCGCTGTTGGCCGGCGACCGGCACACCGCCAGCCGCTTGATCTTGAGCGCGGTCGAGTCGGGCGCGAGCGTCCGCGGCATCTATCTGCACGTCTTCCAGCCCGTCCAACGCGAGATTGGCCGCCTGTGGCAGACCAACCAGGTGAGCGTCGCCCAGGAGCATTTCTGCACTGCGGCCACCCAGTTGGTCATGTCGCAGCTTTACCCCTACATCTTCAGCGCCAACCGGATCAATCGGCGGCTGGTCGCCACCTGCATCGGCGGCGAGCTTCACGAGATCGGCATGCGCATGGTGGCCGATTTCTTCGAGATGGACGGCTGGGATACCTACTTCATGGGCGCCAACACCCCGCTGACGAGCATCATGCGCAGCATCCAGGAGCGCCAGGCCGATCTGCTCGCCATCTCCGCCACGATGACCTTCCACGTGCGCGGGGTGAATGAGTTGATTGCGGCCGTGCGCGATATGGACGGCGGCCGGCGGCTGCCCATCCTGGTCGGCGGCTATCCCTTCAACGTCGCGCCGCAGCTCTGGCGCACAGTCGGCGCGGATGGCTATGCCGTGAACGCGCAAGAGGCAGTCGCCGCCGCGATGAAACTGGTTGACTGATGCGCGACGTAATCCCGGCGTTGATTCCTCACTCAGCGAAAGGGCTGGCCTTTGAATGCGACCCGGCCGGGATCATCACCCGGGTGATTTGGGATGATCTCGGCTTGGGCGCGGGCCTGCGCCCCGGCCTGCCCCTTTCAGCCATCGTCGAACGTGATAGTCGCGCCAAGGCGCACAACTTCGCGCTGGCGCTGCGCACCGAGCAGGCGACGTTCGACTGGGAGTTGAACATTCCGAATGGCGATACCATCGTCACGCTGCGCTTCGCCGGCATCGCCAAGGGCGAGACCCTGCTCGTCTTGGCCGCAAAGACCGACGCAGAGCTGATGAAGTTGTACGAGGCGCTTACGGCCATCAATAATGCGCAGACCAACACGTTGCGCGCCCTGATGAAAGAGCACACAGCCGGCGCGCGCGCGCCCCTGCAGCACGATGCCGGGCTATATGACGAGCTCAGCCGCTTGAACAACGAGCTGGCGAACGCGCAACGCCAGCTTGCGAAGCAGAACGCCGAGTTGGAGCGCCTGAACGCGCTCAAAAACCAATTCCTGGGCATGGCCGCGCACGACCTGCGCAGCCCGCTTTCGGTGCTGCTGGGCTACAGCGAATTCCTGCTCGAAGACCTGCGCGACAGCCTCAGCCCGGAGCACCTCGAATTCCTCGATACGATCCAGTCTTCCAGCCAGTTCATGCTCCAGCTCGTCAACGAGCTGCTGGATGTCTCGATCATCGAATCGGGCCGGCTGGATCTCCACATTGAGGCCGCCGACCTGGCCGAGGTGACGCGCCACAGTGTGACGCTCAATCGCGTCCTGGCGGAACGCAAACAGATCAGTGTGATACTGCACCAGGAGGGTGACATCCCGCTGATGTGGGTGGACGCTGGCAAGATCCGCCAGGTGCTCGACAACCTGCTCTCGAATGCGCTGAAATACTCGCACCCCGGCACAACGGTAACAGTGAGCCTTGCGCAGCGCGATCAAGAGGTGGTTCTATCGGTCGCGGATCGAGGCCAGGGGATCCCGGCCGGCGAGATGGACAAGCTGTTCCAGTGGCTCAGCAAAACCAGCGTCAGGAGCACGGGCGGGGAAAAAAGCTCTGGCCTGGGGCTGGCGATCGCCAAACGGATCGTCGAGGGCCACCGCGGGCGTTTGTGGGCGGAAAGCGTAGTGGGCCAGGGGACGACGTTCTACGTCGCGCTGCCGGTGGCGTGATCAGCCGATCATCTCATCGAACCCCGGCCGCACAAAAACCCGCGCCGCGGGGAACTCCGTCTCCGCCGCGCGGCGGAGACGCTCCAGACTCACCAACAGCTCCAACGTCTCCGTCTCCCGCGCGGGGAAGGCGCAGAGCAACGCGCCCCAGGCCGCGATGGAGCGATCCAGGCC
>CAZYHE010000020.1:0-17701 GCA_964647225.1 uncultured Anaerolineales bacterium | reverse complement strand
TGTTGCAGAAGACGAAGCCGCCATCCTGATTCAAGCACTGTGTCACTTCGCGAGCTTCCGCGGCCACTTCCTCGACGGTCCCCAGGAGTAGGGTGCCCTGGGCGTTGACGCCGCCACCCCAGAGCGTCAGCCGGCCGCGCGCCTTGTCCTTCCACTCCTGATAGGTGTGCCCGCCGGCCGTCCACTGCACCGGGTTGAGCGCGTCGAAGCCGCACTCCACGATCATGTCCAGCAGGTCGTAGATCGCGCCGCAGGAATGCAGGAACGTTTTGACCTGGGGCGCGAGCCGGTGGAATTCGTCGTTGATCCGCCGCCGGTATGGCAGGAAGAGCTTACGGAAGATCTTGGGCGAGGCGATCAGCGTCTTCTGCGTGCCCCAATCGTCGCTACCCAGCCAGGCGACATCCACATAGTCGCGCACTTCCGGCAGCAGCGCGCGCAAGTTCTTGAGCGCGAACTCGGTGACGATCTCGTGCAGCTCGGCCACGTAGTCCGGCTCGGTCAGGCAGAGGATCGGGAAGATCGCCAGGCCGCTCCAATTGCCGATCCCCATCGGCGCGACGATTGCGCCTTCGTTGAAGAAGACCGCCCGGTCGCTGGCCTCCCGCACGCGACGGCACAGCGCCCGGATTTCCACGATCTGTTCGTCGCGCAACTCGCGCGCCGCCAGCCCTTCCTTGAGCGCCACGAGATCCACCTTGGGCAGGTCGTCGCTGAGGTTGAGCGGTTGGCCGCCGTGCAGCGCGTCGAAGACGAAGGAGGAGGGCGGCATGCGTGTGTTGCCCTGGATGATCGTCCCATCCTCCTCGGTGACGAACCGGGCGGGATCGCGCAGGAGGGCCGGCAGCCGGCCATCGAAGTCATACGGCTGCCACTTCTCCGGCTCCGGGAAGGCGTTGGTCGCCCGGCCACAGATCGTCACGATGTCCACGCCGAGCGCATCCAGCACATCCCCATCGGGCATGGCGAGCATCTGGCCGGTGTCGTACATCTTCGGCAAGCGCGGGGGCAGACCCAGGGCCGCGACGAGTTTGGGATAGGCAAAACCGCTGATGCCCGACGAGAGCATCCCGCCGAGGTCCTTCGGCGGCCGGTCGGGCGTCTCGAAGTTGAGCGATTTCAGTACGCGTTCGCGAGAGGATAACATATTATGTCAATGCCTTGTATTCAATCCGACCGGAACCAGACAGGATTTACAGGATGAACAGGAGGAATACGGAAACTATCCTGTGAATCCTGTAAATCCTGTCAAAAAACACCCACAAATCGCTACTCGCCCGCCAGGATGCCGTTCAGATCCTCGCTGCACTGCTTGAGCACCTTCGCCAGCGCGAAATCGCCGCCCCACGGCACCATCTGCGCGCCCAGGCTGCGATAGCGGGCGATCTCGTCAGGCGAGCCGGCGGTGATGCCCCAGGCGATGCCGTGCGCCCGCGCCGCGGCCGAGACCCGCTCGATGACATCCGCCATCGTCCGGGGATCGTTGGTCGCCCGCAGCCGTTGGCCCATGTCGGCCGGGCCGATGAAGAGCAGGTCAATCCCCGGCACGGCCGCGATCTCCTGGATGTTGTCCAGCGCCTCCGGGGTCTCGATCTGCGCCACGATGAAGCTCTCCCGGTTGGCGTCCTCGAAGTAGGTGCTATCGGGCCGCCAGACATCCAACCCGTAGTCGCCATCCAGGCCGGCGCCGTCCACCCCACGGTTGCCCAAGGGCGCGAACTTGGTCGCCTCCACCACCTGGCGGGCGATCGCTGGGGTGGAAACGAACGGGATCATGAATCCGCTCGCGCCATCCTCCAGATAATGATACAGATGCGTCCGGCCCAACGTCGGCACCCGCACCATGCAATCAATGTCGTTGTAGTGGCAGAACGCAATGAGGGCCTGCGCCTCGCGGTCGTTCATGGTCCGGTGTTCCAGATCCAGCCAGATGCCGTCATAGCCCAGGTGCGCCGCGTGCCGGACGTAGAACGGCAGATAGTGCCCGGTGCTGCAAATCCGGGCGAACTGTCCGCTGCGCAGTTTGGCTAACACTTTACTTTTTCGCATGAGTGACTCCTTGACCAGAATTGGACAGGATGAACAGGATTTTCAGGACTATTTCACTGTGCTAATCCTGTTCATCCTTGTAAATCCTGTCTGGGTTAACGTATGTTTAGTACCTGCCGTGCTGTTCCACCAGGTCGCGCATGATCTCGATCCGATCTTCGGCCGCGTGCGGCGGGACCTGATCGCCGGCGTTGGCGATGAGGCGCGGGCTGCGCTTCTTCAGATCGAGCCAATCCAGCACCGACTGCTTGAACGCCTCGACCGGCGCGTCCGGGAGCCAGAGGGTGGGCGGGACGCCGCCGGAGAGGATGAAGTGCGGGCCGGCCTCATCCCGACACTGTGCGGGCGTCAGATCGCCCATCGGCGCGGGGGTGATGGCGTCGCCGCAGTCGGCGCCCGCGTCGCGGATCATGCCGATAGCCCCGCGCAGCCGACCGTCAATATGCACCGCCACGCACTTGCCCGCCCCGTGCAATCGC
Organism: uncultured Anaerolineales bacterium; assembly: GCA_964647225.1. GTDB lineage: Bacteria > Chloroflexota > Anaerolineae > CG2-30-64-16 > CG2-30-64-16 > CAZYHE01. Next base: position 15,173 of record CAZYHE010000020.1, on the reverse strand, counting down.
CGGATCGCCTCCGCATAGTAGGGCCGCGACCATTTCTCGAAGAAGCGCGGCGGCTGGAGGTCGCTGGAGAAGTTATCCCCCATGATGATGATCTCGGCGGGCGAGGCCGCCAGCAGGTCCACCAGCTTGAGCGTATTGTCGTTGATCTGATCCACGACCTCCCGCAGCGTCGCGGGCCAATCCGCGGCCGCGTAGGCCGTGCCGCTGACGCCGAGCCAGTAGTTGAGCAGATGCCCCAGCGCGCTGTAGCCCACCGACAGGTAGACCACGCCCATCTCACCGACTTCGTCTACCCAGGCGTGATAGCGATCCCAGCGCGGCGCGTAGGTGCGCGAGGCCAACGCGTAGCCCAACACGCGCAGGTCGCGCTCGCTCTCCACGCCCCACCGCGTGATCGCCCACGAATAGGACGCCTCCTCCCACATCCGGCGGCGCTCGATGGTTCCCAACGGTGTCGTCAGCCGCCAGGTGATCTCCGGGACGCCGCCGTGATCCGCCTTGACGACCTCCGACTGGACATCCGGCCCGTAGGACGCGCTGTAGAAGGAACCCAGGTTCGGCATGTAGAACCCCGCGCCGAGTTGCTTATGACAACTGATCAGCGCGTGCTCCGGCGCATCATACGCCACGCTCAGATCCCAGGGCAGCCGGTGCTTGTGGTAGAACCAGTGCGACAGGTCGAGCATGTAGGGCACGACATCGGGGGTTTCGCCCCGATAGACCGCGAGGATTCGTTGGCGTTGGGTCATCGCCATGATGCACTCCCGAGAGCCGCCGAATAAATTCGGGGCAAAAGGGCGGCCCGCCGCAAGGTCGGCCGCCGCCGACCGGAGTCGCGTCCACGCCGGTGGACGCCCGGCCGCAGGCCCGTTAGCCGCGATTTCAATCGCCCCGCCCTATCACGAGCGCCACAGGCTGAACCGCGCGACATCCACCAGCGCCTGGAGGTTCGCCAGCGGCGTATTCGGCGGAACCATGTCACCGGCGGCCAGGATGTAGCCACGCGGCCCGCCCTCGCGGCATTTGCGGATCGCCTCGGCGCGCACCGCGTCGGGCGTGCCATCCGCCAGCGTAAGGGTGTTCACGCCGCCCATCAGCGCGACCCGCTGGCCGATGCGGCGCTTGGCGTCGGCCACTTCGACGCCGCCGAGCGGGTCGAGCGGCTCGACGACCTGCGCGCCGGTATCCGCCAGCATCTCCAGGATCGGCCGCGAGTTGCCGCAGACGTGGATGTAGATCAGAACGTCGCGCCCCTTGAAGTGCCGGCAAAACTTCTGATAGGCCGGCAGGCAAAAACGCTCGAAGTGCCGCGGGCTGATCAGGCTGGCGCTGGCGGCCGGGTCGCCGATGTAAAGACAGTCAATCCCCGTCTCCAGCAGCCGCTCCGCCCGCTCGATGATCGCGTCAGCCTGCATCTCCATGGCCGCCGTCACGAAATCGGGCCGCTCGAAGAAGTCAATCATGGCCTGTTCGCGGCCGCGCAGCGCCGTGTAAGTGTTCATCGTGATGCCACCGGGCGCAGACGCGACAAACAGATCGGGCACGCGGGCGCGCGCCTGGCGCAAGAGCGCCATCTTCTCGTCAGTGAACTCGCGGCGCATGGCATCCAACCGGCTGCGGTACTCGGCCAACGTTTCCGGCACGGGCGGCTTGCGGTCGGGGAGGAACCCGCCGCCGCCGTGGGTGTCAATCCGGCCGATCCGGTCGCCCGTCGCGCGATCCAGCACGATCAGCTCATCGCCGGCGCGCGCCACGCGCATCGGCTCCGGCTTGACGAACAGGCGCAGGCCATCGCATCCCGTCTGCTGCACCAGGCGGATGACCAAGTCGTAGATGACGCCGGGGTCTTCGACGCAGCGTTTCAGCCCGTCGAGCCAGTCGCCGCCCGCTTCGGGATATTGCCCCGCGTAGACGCGCACCGGCATGTCGTGGCAGATTTGGGGCATGGTCGGGATGCGTTCGGTCGGTTCGCGGCGCATGGCGGCACGCATCAGTTCACGTGAATTCATAGATCCTCTGTTTCCTTAGTTGAGCCGGGTGAATCCCGCATGCGCGACCGGCCCGCGCAGCAGCGATTTCACTGCCCCGCGCTCCAACGCCTGAGCGACCACGCCGAAAACATCCTCGGCGGCCTGGAGATATTCCTCAATCACCGCATCCTGGTGCGCGAAGGTGGTGTAGAACGCCTTCGTCGCCAGGAAGCCGCGCTCCAGCATGAGCTGCGTAAACAAGGTGGCGGCAGCCTGCGCTTCCGGGTGTTGAATGGCAAAGTGACTCAGCGGCACCAAGCCGCCGATTGTAATCGGCAAGCCGGTACGCTCGGCCGCGACCCGCCAGCCGTCGCGCACCATCTGACCGATGCGGCAGAGGTGCTGCGGCACATTCTCGCGGCGGTGTTTGCGGATGGTCGCCAGCGCCGCCGCCGGGCCGATGCGCTCAGTCCAGTAGGTGCTGCTGATGAACGTGTTTTGCACCGCTTGCATCACATCCCGCGTGCCGATGATTGCGGCCATCGGATAGCCGTTGCTGATCGCCTTGGCAAAGACCGCGATATCCGGCCGCAGCCCATAGATCAGGTGCGCGCCGCCGGTGTTCAGCCGCCACCCCACCGAGACTTCATCCACCACCAGCACCGCGCCGATGCGGTCGCAGATCTGGCGCACCTGCGCCAAGAAGCCCGGCAACGGATCAAGATTGCGGATCGGCTCCATCACCACCGCGCCGATTTCGTCTCCGTGCTTTGCGATGATCGCTTCCAGCTCTTCGGCGTGGTTGTAGCGGAAAGGCAAGGCCGTGCCCGCCAGCCCGCGCGGCACGCCGGCCGGATCAAGCCCAGGGAGGAGATGGCCGTCGAGCGCGTGATCCTCGGCCAGGTTGGCCGCCAGATACCAGTCGTGCCAGCCGTGATAGCCGCAGAAAGCCACCCGGTCGCGTCCGGTGTGCGCGCGGGCGATACGAACCGCCACCGCCATCGCTTCGCCGCCGCAGCGGGCGTAACGCACCATCTCGGCCCAGGGATGCAGCTCGCACAACAGATCGGCCAGTTCCACTTCCTCCGGCGGGTTGAGCGTTGACATCGAACCGGCCCGGACCGCCGCGATCACCGCCTCCTCCACGTCGGGATCGGCCGCGCCGAGGATGCAGGCCGCGATGCCGTTGTAGCTCATGTCGTGGTACGCGTTGCCATCGAGATCCCACACCTGGCTGCCTTTGGCCCGGCTATAATAGGCGGGCCAGTTCTCCGGCAGGAACATCTCCGGCCGCTTGGAAAGCAGTTGGGTGCCGCCGGGAATACGGGTTTTGGCTTTGCGATAGAGATCTTGTCCCGTTTGGCCGGGCATGATTGCCTCCTGCGCCGCGAGGGCGACGTGATCAGCCGCGAGTCCTTGCGCTCACGGTCGCGCCAGCCGCCTGACATTATTGCAAAAGATATCCTCGACCTGGCTGTCGGTCAATCGCTGATGCCAGGCCGCCTGTTTGAGCACCCGCAGCGATTCCAGGCCCACCAACACCGGTCGCACCGGCTGGAATGACACGGTGTCCCAGTCGAGCGTATCGTCGTACAGCCACACAAAACTGTCGCCAATCGCCACGCAGCGGCCGCGAAGATGGCTCACCGGAAAATCGGTGCCGTACAGGAGGCGGTCGTGGCCCAAGCGTTCGATGATCGCCTCGCACGCGCCGACATCCGTCACGGCCGACATATCACACCAAAGATTCGGCAGTCCGCCGAGCGCGGCCAAGCCCTGGATCGTGTGGTATGGGTTGAAGCCGCGCGCCGCGTGGGCCAGGATGAGCTGCATATCCGGATAGGTCTCGCAGTAGCGCCGGATCCAATACTGGTTCGCGGGATCGGCCACGGCGCGCGGCTTGACCATGTGCAGCGTGATGCAGAGCCGCTCCTCATGCGCGATCTTGACCTGCGCCTCGGGCAGGTAGTCCGGGATATCCGCGTCCCAGGTTATTGCGTGGCCGCTGCGCACGTGGTAGCATTTCAGACCCGACAACCCCAGGCGGCGAACCTCCGCGCGGACGTACTCAGGGGGCATCTCCGGGGAGACCAGCATGGCGCCGCGCCAGCCCGCGTCCGCCGCGGCCTGGGCGGCGACCAGCTCGTTCTGCGCCACAAGTTGCGCGCCAGTGGCGGCCACCGCGCCGGGCAGGATCAAGCCACCGGCCACCCGGCGCCCCGGCAGCAGCTCCGCCATCCGGCGCCGATACGCGGCGAGATCCATGACCGCTTCATCCAGTTGCCGAAAGGCTTCCCAGCCGGTCGGCGGGAGCTGCGCCTTCGCCCACAGATGCATGTGGGCGTCGCAGATCGTATCGGGCACGAAGCTGTCCAGCTCACGCGCAAAAAGCTCGCGATCTGCTGCATTGGCATGGGCGACGACAGGCATGACGTGTGCGCTCCTGACGGTTGGGCTTGCTAGTGATCCGTCGTTGTAGCGTAGCCCCTTGTGGGCGCTGGCACGGGCACAAGGCCCAACGCTACTCATCAAATGATCGTAAACGGAATCTAGCTACCAAAATCGGCGGGCCAGTTGCTCGGGATGAGCTGGCTGCGATCGCTGACGTTGATCTCCTGGATGGCAGCGACCAACGCCGGTGGCAGGCGGCGTCTATCGGCGAAGGTCAGCGCCGCCTCCAACTCCGCCACACGGGCCGTCCCTACCAACGTCGTGGAGACCGCGGGGTTGGCGAGCACGAACCGGTAAGCCAGCTCAGGCAGGCTGCCAGCCTCACCGCCGACGAGCGCGTCCAGCCGGCCGATCGCCGCTTTAAGCTCCGCCAACGCGGGGGGAATGAGCTTGTAGCGGTGGGTTAACACCCCGCGCAGCAGCACCGAGCGAATCACGACGCCGATGTCCCGCGCCTGGGCCAACGGCAACACCCGCTCCTCCAGCGTGCGATCCACGAGGCTGTAGGCGACCTGGAGGGTGTCGAACCGGCCATCTTCCAGCACGGCCAGCGGCGCGTCCTCGCCGTAGGTCGAAGCGCCGATGAAGCGGACGTCGCCCGCGGCCTGCGCTTCCTGCATCGCCGCCACCACACGGCCGGCCGCGACCACATCCACCGGCGTGTGGTGGGTTTGGAGCAGATCAATGACATCGGTCTGCAACGCCCGCAGGCTGGCGACAATCGAGACCTTGACCTGCTCGCGCAGCTCCCGATCCGACTGCCCTTCCTCGCGGATCGGCGCCAGCTTGGACGCCAGGATGTACTCGCGCCGCCGTGACTTGAGGCCGCGCCCGATCACCTCCTCGCTGGCGCCGTAGGCGCGCGCCGTGTCAATGAAGTTGACGCCAAGATCGAGCGCCCGGTTAAGCAGCCGCGCGGCCTCTGCTTCCGCCGGCCGCAGATGCTCCCCTGCCACCGGCACGCCATAGTCGAGGCCCAATTCCACGGTACCGAGGCTGATCTCGGAGACCTGTAACCCTGTACGGCCCAAACGACGATAGTTCATGGCGTTACCACAGCGTCCAGCCGCCATCCACCGGCAGATCGTGCCCGATCAGGTGGGTGGAAGCGTCGCTTGCCAGGTAGACGACCGCGCCTTTCAGATCCCAGTCGTTGCCTGAACGGCCATCGGGCGACATCTTGACGTAGTTACGCTCGAAGCTGGGCTGCTTGCCCGGCTGCCAGAAGCCACCTGGGCTGATGCAGTTGACCCGCACCCCGCGGTCGCACCAGGCGGTCGCCAGATAACGGGTCATCTGGATCACGCCCGCCTTGGCGACGCCGTAGGCAATCGGGTTGCGCGGGATCTCAGCGCCCTCGTAGATGTGCTTGTAGGGTACGACGCTGCCGTACATCGAGGCGATATTGATGATGCTCCCCTTGCCCTGCTTCAGCATGTGCCGGCCGGCCGCCTGGCAGAGGTAGAACACAGCATTGAGGGTCGCATGGATGCTGCGATTCCACTCCTCCGGCGGGAAGTCCTCCGGCAGGTAGCTGGCGCTGCCCGCGATGCTGTTGACCAGGATGTCGAGCCGCCCGAAGCGCGCCATCACCGCATCGGTCATCTCGACCACCGAGGCGTAATCGTTCGCATCCAGTCGCAGCGCGACCGCTTCGCGGCCGCCCCGGCTAAGCTCATCCGCCTTTGCCTGGCAGTTTTCCAGCTTCCGGGAGGCGATCACGAGGGTCGCCCCGGCTTCGGCCAGGGCGGTCGCCATCTGGAAGCCGAGCAGCCCCGCGCCGCCCGCCACCACGGCCACCCGGCCCGTCAGATCGAACAATTCTTGTACGCTGGGCATATGCCCTTTCCTTCGTTATGTCATACGGCCAAAGACCTTTAGGGTCTGCGAGACCCTAAAGGTCTGGGTCAACCACTATTGAAAGGCGATCCCAATATCCGCTTTGATGCTGGCCTTGAAGGCGGAGAAGCCCGACTGCATGAACCCGAGATCGTTGCCGCTGCTCACCACATTCATGCCGGCATCCAGCCAGCGCTTGATGTACACCGGGTCGAGGGCTTCGGCGATCGCCACCGGGCGGCCCGCCTGCCGGCAGCGCCGGATGATGTCGAGGATGACCTCCACCACTTCGGGATGACGGACATCCCCCAGGTGGCCCATCGTGGCGGATAGGTCGGCCGGGCCGATGAAGCAGCAGTCATACCCCGGCACGGCCAGGATCTCATCGAGGTTATGGTAGGCGGTCAGCGACTCGATCTGCACCATGACGATGAGCGAACTGTTGGCCTCTGCGAGATAGGTCACGATATCGCGATTGTAGTTGGCCGCGCGCCGGGGCGCCACCCCACGCCGTCCCTCTGGCGCATAGCGGCACGCCGCAACGGCAGCCTGGGCCGCGGCCGCGTCGTCCACCAGCGGGATCAGCACCCCACCCGCGCCCAGGTCGAACGCGGTCTTGAGGAGCGCGGCATCGTTGGCGGTCACGCGCACGATGGGGACGCAGTCCGTGCCCCGAAATGCCATCAAGACGCCGCGCAGCGTTGGCGGATCGAAGGTGGCATGCTCCGTGTCAATGATGAGGCCGTCGTAGCCCCACTCGACTTCAACCTCGGCGATAGCGGGATCGGCGGAGGTGATCCAGCCCAGGAGCGACGGTTGTTGCCCCGCGTTCCACTTACGGCGCAAGGCCGCGGCCTTACGCAAGGTGTGAATGTACGTGCTGTCCAAAACTGCTCTCCTTGTGCTTTTTCAGCATTTCGACAGGATGGACAGGATTTTCAGGATGATCGCGGCACCTCTGTCCTGCTCATCCTGTAAATCCTGTCCAAGTTCGGTCTACCCGGGTCAGGGCTTCCAGACCAAATCCTGGAACTGCTCCTCGACAATCTGCCGGAACCGTTCGATCAGTTCATCGGCGACGGGCAGATAGGGCCGCCGCGTGCTCTTGCCGCCGACAAGGAAGGGTGAGACGACCCCCATCCCCTTGTTCAGGATGCCGTGCAGGTTGCCGGAGCCGGCCAACACGCGCTTGGCCTGGCTGAAAGCATGCACGCGGCGCTGGCGCTGCACGGCCTGCGCCCAGCGCTCGTTGACGCAGTCCGCGTACCAGTCGAGCACATAGCGTGGGTTGAAGCTGGTCAGCCACGAGTAGACACCGCGCGCGCCCAACAGCATGAACGGCGTGAAACAGTGTTCGCCCGTGAAGTGGCTGAGCTGAGGTGTGCTGGCGATCAACGTCAGGAAGTCGGGCACGTCAGCGCCCACGTGCTTCGAGCCGACCAGGTTTGGGACCTGCTCGGCCAGGACGGCGTAGTCGGGGCCGTGCTGGTAGTTGTGGACACGCGGCGTATTGTAATGGATGAGCGCGAACGTTTCCGGCACCGCGCGGCGCACATCCTGCCAGAAGGCCGTGTACGACTCCGGCGTCATCGGCATGAAGAAGGGGTGGCCGACGTGCGCGCCGAGGATGCCGCACGACGCAGCGTACTGTAGACGGTCGAGCATCCCCTGCGTGTTGCACCAGGTGACGCCGACCATCGTCGGGAAGTTGAGGCGCTGCGTCTCATCGGCAAAGACGCGCACGATCTGCTTGAACTCGTCCAGCTCGATGGCGTAGAACTCGCCGTCGCTGTCGGTGGTGTAGATGCCATGAACGCCGGCGGCGTGCAGGCGGCGGATGTTCTCGCGAAAGCTCCCCTCGTCAAAGCGGTCGTTCTCGTCGAAGGGCGTGGTGATGGCCGCCCAGACGCCGTGCAAGTTGCCCCGCGTCAGGCGTTGGTTCATGGTGGGTTCTGTGGTCACGCGTTACTCCGCTGTGCCTGCGTGCTCAAGCAGAGCATCCTGCGACCGCGCGCGGCAAACACCGCCGTGCGCCGCTCAAGATGCTTGCGTTCCAAAGGGACTGAGTTGGTTGGCATCAATGTGCTCGTGCCACGCCCCGCAGCGTCAGTTCTCGCGCGCGGTGACAACTGACGAAATGCCCCGGCGCGAGCTCTTCTTGCTGAGGAGTGACGCTGCCGCAGATGTCGGCCGCATAGCGGCAGCGGGGGTGAAAATAGCAGCCGCTCGGTGGGTTGGCGGGATCGGCCACTTCCCCCTCCAGCAAAATGCGCGCGCCTTTGAGATAGGGGTCGGGCTTGGGCACGGCAGCCAGCAGCGCCTCGGTGTAGGGGTGCCGGGGCGCGGCGAAGAGGATGGGAGTCGGCGCGGTCTCGACGATGCGGCCGACGTACATGACCGCCACACGCTCGCTGATGTGCTTGACCACGCTCAGGTCATGCGCGACGAAGAGGAGCGTCAGGCCGAGTTGAGCTTGTAGATCGAGCAGCAGGTTGAGGATCTGCGCCTGCACCGACACGTCGAGCGCCGAGACCGGCTCGTCGGCGATCACCAGCCGGGGGTTGAGCGCCAGGGCGCGCGCGATGCCGATGCGCTGGCGCTCGCCGCCGCTGAACGCGTGCGGGTAGCGGCGCATGTACTCCGACCGCAGACCCACCATCTGGAGCAGCTCGGCCACGCGATCCATGCGCTGTTGCCGGTCGTTGACGCCATTGACCAGCATCGGCTCGCTGACGATGTCGAACAGCGTCATACGCGGGTTGAGCGATGAATACGGATCCTGGAAGATCATCTGCATCTGCCGGCGGAACGGCCGCAGGCTGCGCTTGGGCAACGGCGCGATATCCACCACGCCTTCGCCATCTTCACCGGCCATGTGCAGCAAGACTTGGCCGGAGGTCGGCTTGAGCGCGCGTACGATGCAGCGTGCGGTCGTCGTCTTGCCGCAGCCGCTTTCGCCCACCAGCGAGAGGGTCTCGCCCTTGCGGACGTAGATCGTCACGTCATCCACGGCGCGCACATGGCCGACGACGCGGCGCAAAAACCCCTTCTGGATCGGGAAGAACTTGCGCAGGTTCTTGACATCGAGCAGGATCTCGGTGCTTGTATCCGTCACGATTTACTTACCCTCCATCATCCAAGCGGAGCATCCTGAACGGAGGGCCGCAGTCGTTCGCGGCCCGTAGTCGAAGGACTTCGTCGTGAGCTCAGTCGAACGATGCGGACGCGGAAAGAAGACCGCATCCTTCGATAGTATGCCCCGATGTTCCGGGCACTACGTCCGGCACACGACGCCCGACTCCGCTCAGGATGCTGGCGCAGAGTGATACAGAAAACAACTCGCCTCCTGACTCGGCCCAACCGGCAGCAGAGTCGGGACCTGGGCGTCGCACAGCCCCGGCAGCGCCTGGGGACAACGCGGATGAAACGGGCACCCCATGGGCCGGTTGTAGGGGTGCGGGATGCTCACGGTGATCGTCGGCAGCTTGACGCGCGGCTCCGACTCAATGCTGGGAATCGAGCGCAGAAGCGCCTGCGTGTACGGGTGTTTGGCGTCGTGGAAGATTTGCCCCACCGGCCCCTTTTCGACGACGCGGCCCAGATACATCACGACCACGTCATCGCACATCTCGGCGACGACGCCCAGGTTGTGCGTGATGAGCATGATCGCCATGCCACGCTCCCGCTGCAAGCGTTCGAGCAAGGCCAAAATCTGCGCCTGCGTCGTCACGTCGAGGGCGGTGGTCGGCTCATCGGCGATCAGGATGCTGGGGTCGCACGAGAGGGCCATCGCGAGCAGTGGGCGCTGGCGCAGGCCGCCGCTGAGTTGAAACGAGTATTCGTCCACCCGGCGGTCGGGCTTGGGGATGCCGACCAGGTGCAGCATCTCGATGGCGCGCGCGCGCGCCTGCTGTTTGGGCAGCTTGAGGTGCAGGCGCACCGCCTCGATGATCTGGTTGCCGATGGTATAGTGCGCGCTGAACGAGGTCATCGGCTCCTGGAAGATGAGGCCGATGTCCTTGCCGCGGATCGAGCGCATGAGCGTGCCGTCGGCGTCGAGTTGGGTCAGATCCAGTTCGTCGGTCTGGCCACCGGACGCCGCGCGGCGCAACATGATCGCGCCCTCGACGATCCGGCCGGGACGCTCAACGATGCGCAGGACCGACCGCGCGGTGACGCTCTTGCCGCAGCCGCTCTCGCCGACGATGCCGAGGGTCCGGCCCGCGTAAAGCTCGAAGTTGGCGCCATCCACCGCGTGGACGGTGCCCTCGTCCTGGTAGAAGTAAGTCTTGAGGTTGCGAACCGAAAGGATGGGCGCTTGACGCTCCGCGTGCCCATTATCCATGGTAGACTCCCAAGTTCACGATCAATGGTAGGGGCGGGTTTCTCCGCGTCAACCGGGAACTTACCGCCACCACGTCACTATCATCGCCGGCGCGTCTGCGCTGACCACGCGAAACCCGCCCCGACATCTCATCCATACGGATCAGCCGCGTCGCGCAGGCCATCGCCCAGGAAATTGAGCGCCAGGATGACGATGATCACCGGGATGGTGGGAATGACCAGCCAGGGCGAGATCGCCAACGCCTGCACGTTCTGCGCATCCTGCAGGAGCACGCCCCAACTCACCGCGGGCGGCCGCAGGCCCAGACCCAGGAAGCTCAGCGCGGTCTCGCTGATGATCATGGCCGGGATCGCCAGCGTCGTGGCCGCGATGATGTGACTGAGGAACGATGGGACCATGTGCCGGAAGATGATGCGCATCTGGCTGCAACCGGCCAACTCCGCGGCCGTCACATAGTCCTCCTCGCGCAGAGAAAGGAAACGGCCACGCACAACGCGCGCCAACTCGGTCCAACCGATCAACGACAGGATGACCGTAATAGCGAAGTAGACCCGGCCCACGCTCCAATCTTTGGGCAGCGCCGCGCCCAGGCCCATCCAAAGCGGGATGGTGGGGATCGAGCGGATGACCTCGATGGTGCGCTGGATGAAAGTGTCTATCGAGCCGCCGTAATAGCCGGAAAGGCCGCCCAGCAGGATGCCGAGGAAGAGGCTGAGCATGACGCCGACGAGGCCGATGAACATGGAGGTGCGCGTGCCGTACATCAGGCGCGACCACAGATCGCGGCCAAGCTGATCGGTCCCCAGCAAAAACATGACCTCCTCTGCCGGGATGCCCTCAACGGCAATCAGATGCCGATCCGTTTTCATGCCGAGCAACTTCCACTCGAAGCCTTTGCCGAAAAAGCGGACGGCGTACTTCTGGTTCGGGTCGGTGACGTAGACGCGCTTGAAAGTCTGCGGATCGCGCTTGCCCGTCAAGCCGTAGACAAACGGTGCGAAGCGGCCTTCATCCATCCACTGGATGCCGTGCGGCGAGAGGAGCGACCGCTGCGCTTCCACAAAAGAGGGGTCGGAGTAGGCCAGAAAGTCGGCGAAGATCGCCACCCCGTAGAACAGGATCACCACAACGGCTGCGATCTTGGCCAGCGAGTGCTTGCGAAAGCGCCACCACATGAGCTGCCACTGGGTGGCGACTGAGATGCGTTCTTCGGCATCCAGGGGCTTCGTCTGTGTCGCCATAGCTGCCTACCCCTCCATCCGGATGCGCGGATCAACCCACATCAGGATCAGATCCGACACAAAAGTACCGATGACCGTCATCACGCCGAGCATCAGGACGATCGTACCGGCCAGGAACATGTCTTGCGCGACCAGCGCCGTCAGCAACAGCGGGCCGACGGTGGGCAGGCCGAGCACCAGCGAGACGATGATGCTGCCCGACACGACGTAGGGAAAATAGTAGCCCAGGGTGCTGGCAAACGGGTTGAGCGCGGCGCGCACCGGGTACTTGAGGATGACCCGCATCTCCGACAGGCCTTTGGCCCGCGCCGTGACGACGTAGGGCTTGCGCAGCTCATCCAGCAGGTTCGCGCGCATGATACGGATGAGTTGCGCCGTGCCGGCCAGCCCCAGGATCAGCGCGGGCAAAATCAGGTGTTTGAGCAGGTCCACCGCCTTGGCCAGGCTCCAGGCGACGTTTTCATATTCTGGCGAAAAGAGGCCGCCGATGCTCATGCCAAAGTACTTAAAACCCAGGTACATCAAGATGAGGGCCAGCATAAAGTTGGGCACGGCGATACCGATGAAACCGATGAAAGTGAAGATGTAGTCGCCAAGGGAATACTGACGCACCGCGGAGTAGATCCCAATCGGTAGCGCCACGGCCCAGGTCAGCATGATGGCGGCGATGGATATCACCATCGTCAGCGTCAGGCGGTCGCCGATGATCTCCTTGACAGGCTTGTTCCAGGCCAGCGCCATGCCGAAATTACCCTGCAGCATCATGCCCATCCACTTGGCGTACTGGATGTACATCGGCCGGTCGAGGCCGTACTCAACACGCATCGCCTCGGCCTGGCCGAACGAGATCGGGCTGCCCGATGATTGCAGGGCGTTGATATAGATCGTGACGAAGTCGCCGGGTGGCAACTGGATGATGACAAAAGAGATGACCGTGATGATCCATACGGTCATGATAGCCAGGAGCAAACGGCGAACGATATAGGATAGCACGGGTCATTCTCCCTGGCGCGCGCGGAATGTCATTGCGAGGAGCGTGGTTTGCGCCGACACTTGCACCTGCGCGCACCGACAGGTGCAGCGCAGGTGCGCAATCTCCCCCATGCGTGGGGATTGCTTCGGACTACAAACCAGCCCTCGCAATGACGGACAATCGTCGGGCGCTACGACTTGAAGAAAATCGTCGTCGGCCGCGAACTGGTCGGCGTGCGCATGTGCTGGGCGTTGACGTGCCGGCCCGGAATGTTGCCCAGTTTGTTGCTGGTGACGCGCAGGCCCAGGAACGCAGGCGACAAACCTACCGTGCCGATCGCCAGGACTGCGTCCACATAAGTCTTCCAGATCTCCTGGGCGATCTTGTTGCGCTCGTCCAGCTTCTTGGTCTGCGCCTGGTCATACAGCTCGATGCACTTCTTCAGGTCTGGATCGGTGGGCGCCATGCCTTGCGCCCCGCCGGTGGCGTACCACTTGGCGATCTCCGGCCCGACCTGGCTGTTTTCCTGCACGGGCAGCGCATGGATCGGGTAGAGGTAGATCAATTCCGTCCCGCCGTTCGACCACATCATGAGATGTTGTTTATTGGCGTTCCGGTTCTGCTCCATGGTCGCGCGTTCGAGATTCTTGATGTCCAGTTGGATGCCGATCTTCTTCCACTGCGGCACGATCATCTCGGCGACCTTGGGGTAGGCGACGAAGGAACTGGTGCAGTCAATGTCAATGCGCAGGCGGCCCTTGCCGTCCGTGCGCAGGCGATAGCCGTCGGCGTCCTTCTTATCCAGGCCGATCTTGTCGAGCAGTGAATTGGCCTGGGCCAGGTCAAGCGTGTGCCACTTGGTGCGCCACTCATCGCCCGGATATTCCGGCATCACGGGATCCGGGATCGGCGATCCGGCCGTGCCGAGGCCCAGGAAGAAGGCTTCCTTGATCTGCTCGCGATCGGTGCCCAATGACAACGCCCGGCGGAAGTCCTTGTTGCGAATCCACTTCGCGATCTCAGGATCTTCGCTGTAGGAGAAGTTGAAGTAGATGTTGGCGTCGCCGCCGTTCGCGCCGGGGTCAATGTGAACGGTGTAGTTGCCCTTCTGCTGATTCTCGATGAAGACGGGCAGGTTCGCCACCTGGAGATGGCGCTCCTGCTGATCGAACTCGCCGGCGATCGCACGCAGATTGATCACCTCGACGTTTTCGCCCAGCGTCCACTGAATCTTGTCAATGTAGGGTAACTGGTTACCCGCGGTGTCCACTTCCCAGTAGTAGGGATTGCGCTCGACCAGCCACACCGGCTTGGTGATGTCGGAGCCGGCCACAACCTTCCAGGGCTGCACGCCCGGCAGTTCTGGGTTACGCTCCCAATCCTTGAGCACCTGGAGGCGCGCCTTCCAGTCGGTGTAGTTGGCGGCCTTGGCCGCGGCGTCGAGTTCGGCCTGCGGCTTGTACTTGGGTAGGAACTGCGACAAGTAGTGTTTGGGGGCATACCCGCCATAGTAGTAGCTCTGGAACTGACCGGTGGCCTGGCCACGGCCGGGGAGCATGTCGCCGGCCAGCACCAACTCGAACAGCCAGTAAGGGTTCTCGAACTGGAACTCGATGGTCAGGTCGTCCTTCTTGACCATCTTGCCCGGCTTGCCGCCCGGCGCCAGCGCCTTGTCGGGCGTCGGCACCAGATCCTTGTTCGAGTAGAGGTCTTCGAACCAGAACATGCAATCATCGGCCGTGTAGGGCTTACCGTCGGACCACTTGAGGCCCTTGCGCAGGGTGATGGTCGTGGTCTTGCCATCATCCGAGACCTTCCAGCCTTTGGCCAGACTGGGCATGACCTTGGTGCCGGAGTAATCCCAGAAGATCCACTTGTCCACGGAAACCATGCGGTTGCCGTTCTCGCCATCGGACGCGCCGGTGAAGCCGCGGCGCCACGTGCCACCGTACTTGCCGACTTCGGTGAGCGGCTTGGTCACGCACGGCTCGTCGGGCACGCGCTGCTCGACCGGCGGCAGCTTGCCGGCCTTGACCAGATCGGCCAACATGGGCGCCTCAGCCAGCTTGGCCGGCTTGGCCGCGTTAACCTGAATCTCATAACCTTCGAGCTTGCCGATGAACTTGGCGCCGAGGACTTCTGCGGGCTTGGCAGCCACGGTCGGCGCGGGCGCTTTGGTGGCGGCCGGCGCGGCCGTGGGCGGAACCGCGGTCGGCGCGGGCGCCTTGGTGGCGGGTACGGCCGTGGCCGCAGGCGCTGCCGTCGCCGCCGGCGCGGCGGGCGCCTGGGTAGGGGGGACGGCCGTTGGAGCCGCCGCCGGCGCTCCGCCACATGCGGCGAGCGCTGTCTAGCCG
>CAZYHE010000019.1:16863-18281 GCA_964647225.1 uncultured Anaerolineales bacterium | reverse complement strand
CCAACTCAAACCTCTTCTTCCACATCAACCTCGACCACCCGGCCGAACCCGCCGAGGGTCTTCAGGGCGCGGCGCTGGCGGCGGATGCGTTCGAGCGGCTGGAAGGGGAAGCCCTGGCTCACCACATACGATGAGATCCGCTGCTGCGCCAGGAGGCTGCGCAGCCCGAACAGGGCCGCCGACGAGCCGGCTGGGGGCGTGAAGGTGGCGCTGTCAATCAGCACCGCGGACGGCGCGTTGCCGCGCGCGATCAGCGGCAGCAGCGGCCCCACCCACGCGGGATCCTGCGAGGCGGTGATGACCACCACCGTGCGGCCGCTGCGCAGGCTCGGCCCGGCTTGGGCCAGCAACGCGGCCAACGATTGGCGCGCATCCGGCTCGGCCTCGGCTAACGCTTGCAGGATGCGCCAAAGCTGCACCTGGCCGGGCGCGGGCGACAGCATCACGGGCGCCTGCCCCGACATCAGCAGGCCCACGGCGCGGCGCTCGCCCCCGCGCGTGAACCGCGCCGCAAGTGACGCGGCCAGGATCACCGCGTATTCCTGGGTCGCCTCCGCGCCCTGGCCCGCCTGGCTGGCCGCGTCCATGTCCACCACCAGCCACAGGTCGCCGGTCGGTTCCCGGTCGAACTCGCGCACCATCAGGGCATCGTGCCGGGCGGTCGAAGGCCAGTGGATGCGGCGCAGGGTGTCGCCGGGCAGATAGGGCCGCAGGCCGCCGATGGTGATCGTATCTTCGGGCGCGCGCTCGGCGGTCGTGGCCCGGCCCGGGGCGCGGCCGCGCGGCAGTTGCAGGTCGGGCAGAAATGACGCCCGCGGGTAGACCATCAAGGTGGTGGTGGCGGGGTAGTGCTGCGTGACTTGGAAAAAGCCGCACGGGTCGGCCATGCTGAGATCGGTCGGCCCCAGGCGGAAGACGCCCCGGCGTTGGCACACGCCGGCATAGGTCCAGCGTCGCTGTTGGCCGCCGGGGGCCGATTCCACCCGGTCGGCGCGGTAGCCGGGCACGGCCGAGCCATCGGCCACGCGCGCCCACAACACCGGCAGCGCGCCCGCGTTCACCAGCGTGAAGTCTTCGCGCAGTTCATCGCCGGCCACCACCCATGAGCCGACCGTCTTGCGCTCCAGGGTGACGCCCTTGTGCAGCGAAACCGCCCAGTAGAGATTGATCGCCAACAGGGCCGTCAGACCCACCAGGAGCCAGCTCCAGGCGTTCGCCGGGCTGACCAACTGAACGAAGAGCAAGAGGCCCCAAGCGATGAAGGGCAGGGGGCTGGTGGGCCGCAAACGGCGGATGACGGATGGTTCGTGATCCATAGCCTGGGGAGTATATCACAGCGGCCGGTTTTTGACTGTGGTCTGAATGCCATCTTTGCGCACAATGCGACAAGCAGGGAGGAACTTTGCAAATCGGCCCAA
>CAZYHE010000019.1:14881-16763 GCA_964647225.1 uncultured Anaerolineales bacterium | reverse complement strand
CAAAGGAACCTATCGTGAACATCAAACTTTCCACCGGTCAAACCATCCCCATCGAGATGCACAAGGTGAAAATTGTGCAAAAGACCAGCCTGCCGCCGGCCGGCCAACGCTTGGCTGCCATCGAGGCCGCGGGCTACAACACCTTCTTGCTGCGCACGCGCGACATCTTCCTCGACATGCTGACCGACAGCGGCACCAACGCCATGAGCGACAACCAGCTCGCGTCCATGATGGTCGCTGACGACGCCTACGCCGGCTCGGAGAGCTTCTACCGGCTGGCGGATGCGGTGCAGGATGTGCTGGGCTTCACGCACGTGATGCCGGTGCATCAGGGCCGCGCGGCCGAGCATCTGCTGGCGAAGGCGTTCATCAAGCCGGGCGATGTGGTGCTGATGAATTATCATTTCACCACGAGCAAGGCGCACGTCGAGCTGGTCGGCGGCATCGTGCTGGAGATCTTCGGGGATGAGGCGCTGAATACGCAGAGCCGCGAACCGTTCAAGGGCAATCTCGATCTGGGCAAGTTCGAGGCGGCCATCGCCAAGTACGGCGCGGAGAAGATCGCCTACGTGCGCATGGAGGCCACCACCAACCTGATCGGCGGGCAGCCGTTTGCGCTCGACAACCTGCGCCAGGTCAAAGAGCTGGCGACGGCGCACGGCATCCCGCTCGTCTTCGACGGCAGCCTGATCTCGGAGAACGCCTACTTCGTCCAGCAGCGCGAGTCGGCCTACGCCGGCGCGTCCATCGCCGAGATCTTCCACAAGATGATGAGCTACGTGGATATCTTGTATCTGTCCGGCCGGAAGAGCACGGCGGTGCGCGGCGGCCTGATCGCCACCAACAAGAAGGAATTCTACGACCGCATCTTGCCCTGGCTGCCGGTCTACGAGGGATTCGCCACCTACGGCGGGATGTCCACCAAAGAGGTCGAGGCGATGGCAGTCGGCATCCGCGAGATGACCGACGACAACGTGGCGGGCGCGACCCCGGAGTTCATCGCGTATTTCGTGGCGCGGCTGTTGGAAAAGGGGGTGCCGGTGGTGACGCCCGCGGGCGGGCTGGCCTGCCATGTGGACGCCAAGCGCTTCCTGCCGCACATCCCGCAGGCGCAGTATCCGGCCGGCGCGCTGGCCGCGGCGATTTACATCGCGTCGGGGGTGCGCAGCATGGAGCGCGGCACCATCTCGACCGACCGGGACGCGCAAGGCAACGATGTGTTGGCCGATCTGGAGCTGGCACGATTGGCGCTGCCGCGACGCGTCTACACCATGTCGCACGTCGAATACACGGCCGACCGGCTGGCATGGCTCTATCAGCATCGCGATCTGGTGGGTGGGTTGCGCTTCGTGGAGGAGCCGCCGGTGCTGCGCTTCTTCTTCGGCCGCCTCGCGCCGCTGGGCGATTGGGCCGCGCAATTGGTGAAGGCGTTCGAGGCCGATTTCGGGACGAGCTGCTAACCCGCGGATCGTTCAAACCTTCGAGGTCTCGGAGACCTCGAAGGTTTCCGTGGTCATCACAACTGGAACCGGCTTCGATCCTCCACGACCTTCTGCTCGAAGTTGGCGACGTAGGTCAGCAGCCGCTCGCGCAACTGCCGCCATTCGTCCCCGGCGAGAATCTCGCGCATCGTCGCCAACTCTTTGGTGACCGCGCCGGTCAGAATCTGCGGGCTTTTGCCGTAGACGGTGTACCACGCCTCGGTCGGCTGCAACCCCAACTTCATCAGCCCAGGCGCAAACTCCTGGACCACGAACTCGAAGTACGCCTGCTCGCGCCCCGCCTTGAGATCCCAACTCATCAGCAGCTTATACATGGTCACCCCTCCACACAACGGACTGGCCCCAGGATACCAGAAGCGCCGCGTTCGCGCAAGTAGGCG